>JAFQZB010000249.1 GCA_017406175.1 Selenomonadaceae bacterium
AGATTGAAGCCAGGCTTTGAAGCACCGGTTTGTATCGTGACTTCGTTAGGACATACGCCCAAAATCCCAAGTCGCAATAGAACAATTCTTGCCGGATTGATTCGCGACTTGAAAAATCCTATGGCGACGCGTTTTGAACTTCGCGCTTGCAATCCTTACACGAATACTTATTTGGTGCTTGCCGCCGCATACTCGGCGATTCTCGACGGCATACGCGCAACGATTGACCGTTCTGCAGTTGATTTGCTTACCGAACTCAGCAAAAAAGCCGGACAAGATGGTATCTATCTTGAAAAAAGCCGCGCTTATCGTTCTGAACAGGACGTTTTCGAGGATTACACCGCTGAAGAACGCAACGCGATGTTTGGAGCACCGCCCGCGACTGTTTGGGAGAATATGGAGGCATTCGAGAAATATCCCGCCAAAGTCAAAGTCATTACGGCAGGCGGCGCACTTCGTCCGCAGATTATAAAATCTTTCCGTGAAGGCGCACTCCTGCGTTGGAAAACCGAAATTATCGCGAGGATTCTGCCCGAAATGCGCGACATCGTTCGCAAGGCGCAACTCATTGAAAGCCCCTATCGCACTGACCAAGATTCCTACAACTGGAATAAACTCAAAGCGGCTCGCGAGTTCCTTGCCAAAGACTCAATCGACAAAAAATCGCTGTTCACGCGGCTGACTAATGCCCTAAATAGCGGCGACTTCGCAACTGCCTCCAAACTGCAAGTCGAAATGTACGATAAGATTGAGGAACTCAAGCAGTTCTACGACGAATACGTTAAGAATAACATTTGAAATTTTTTCGGGGGCAGTGAGCGGAGGTTCGCTGTCCCTTTTGTTTGGAGGAATATTTATGTGCAGAATAGGAGCCGTGAAAAGCAAAAAGCCCGTCTATCCGTCAATGGCACTGCGCTTGATGTTGCCGCAACAAGAAGGGCACGACAATTCGGGCTTTGCAATGGTAATGCAAGATTTATCGGGCGTGTTCGCGCTATACAAGGACAAGCCGCTGTTGTCAATGGCTTGCACGAAACAGGGAGCGCGGCTCGTCGAAGATTATATGTCCGCTCAAAACTTCGTTAAAATGGCAGAGTGGTTGCCCGTTCCTGATAAGCGCAAAGGTTTGGACATTCAGACGATGCCTTACTACATTTTCCGCAACTACGATTATCCCGAACACTACGACGACGAGGAGAGTCGCGAGGCTTTGCTTTTGGATACGCGGCTTGCTTTGAGGAAAATTTTGACTGAATCAAATCAAGGTTACGTGTATTCATTCTGGCCGGACGTGCTGACGTTGAAGGAAATCGGCGACCCGCGAGACATTGCAACTTATTTTCGGCTGTGGGACGACAACGCCACGTTGCTCGCGAAAAATATAATCGTCCAATGCCGACAGAATACCAATTACAAAATCGTTCGCTACGCGGCGCACCCATTCTTTTTGCAAGGCTACACGCTCTGTGCCAATGGCGAGAATACTTTTTACACGAAGAATAAGGAGTTCCAGAAAAATCTTCATCGCGGTTACATAGGCTTTGAGTCGGATTCGCAAAATTTTTTGTACACGTTGCATTACGTCCTGCACGAGCTGAAATGGTCGATACCCTACTATAAGCACGTGATAACGCCATTGCCATTCGCCGAAATTGCCACGCGTCCCGACAAAGAAATTTTGCTGTCGATTCGTCAATCGCTGGCGCACTTGGAAATAAACGGACCGAACACGATAATTGCGGGTTTGCCCGATGGACGCATGATGACTTGTTGTGACTCGAAAAAGTTGCGTCCGGTGGTAGTTGGCGGCGACGATACAACCATTGCAATTTCGTCCGAAGTTTGCGGCATCAACGAGATTTTGCCGGACAGGAACGCGCAGAAAGACATTTACCCGAATGAGCGCGAAGTTGTCGTGATTGATAACGATTTGGGGGTGACGAGATGGAAGCAGTGAAAGTTCAAGACTTGGCAGTCAACGATTTGCCTTGGAAAATTGAATACAATGCTGAGCGTTGCACAATGTGTGGCAGTTGCGTTGCGTCTTGTACCTTCCGCGCCATAAAGGTCGAAGTTCAGCGCAAGTCAGTCACGGTGTCGGAAGC
>JAFQZB010000250.1 GCA_017406175.1 Selenomonadaceae bacterium
CGAGAAACGCAAGGGCACGGAGCTTTCAGGCGGCGAGCGGCGGCGCGTGGAGATTGCTCGTTGTCTTGCCTTGGAGCCGAAGTTCATTCTGCTTGACGAACCTTTTGCCGGCGTCGACCCTTTGGCGGTGGCTGACATTCAAGAGATTATCAAATATCTCAGGAAACGCGGCATGGGAATTCTAATCACCGACCACAACGTCCGCGAGACACTGCACATCGTCGACCGCGCTTATATCTTGAACGAGGGAAAAATTTTGTTGGAATGCTCCGCCAATGAGATTGCCAACAGCGACATCGCCAAAAAGTTTTATCTCGGCACGAACTTCACCTTGTAAAGGAGCGATAAAAATGGCATTGATAACGGTAAACATAAATGACAAGGCGTTAGAGTTTCTCGAAAATTACGCCGAAAGAAAAGACATCAGCGTATCGGAATTTATTCGGCGTGCGGTACTCGAAAAGCTCGAAGACATTGAAGACATTCAAGCGGCGGACGCGGCATACGCAGAGTACTTGAAAAACCCCGTGACAATTTCACACGAACAATTTTGGCGGGAGCTTGAAGCGGTATGAAAAAGTTTTCTGTAGACTACGACCCGCACGCCTTGAAAAAAATGAGTAAGCTGGATGCGCCCGTTCGTAAAAGAATTAAAAAATGGATTGAGACAAACCTAGAAGGTTGCGAAAATCCGCGTCGTCGTGGCAAGCCGCTGGAAGGAGAGCTAAGCGGCTTTTGGCGTTATCGTGTTGGCGATTATCGAATCATTGCCGAGATTCAGGACGACAAGATTATAATTTTCGTCATCAACGTGGACAAGCGTAACGACATTTATAAGTAAAATGAAACGCTTAATCGGAGGTCATTGAATGCGCCTTAGGATACTTGACAGATATATTTTTCAAGAAGTCGTCTTCGCGTTCTTGTTCGCAATATGCGCGTTCACGGCGGTTTTCATAGGTTCGGGCACGCTGTTTAGGATTGCACGCTACATCACCGACTACGGCGCGAGCTTTTCTTCCGTGGTGAAGATTTTTATCTACGGCTTGCCCAATATCATCATGTGGACGTTCCCAATGTCGATGCTTTTGGCAACGCTCCTGACGTTCGGGCGACTTAGTAGCTCCAGCGAGATTACCGCCATGAAGTCATGCGGAATAAGTTTCAGCCGCATTGCCGCCCCCGCAATCTTCCTGGGCATGATAGTCACGGTCTGCGCGATTCTCTTTAATGAACATGTCGTGCCTTGGGCGAACACCGCTTATAACAACGTCGTTTACTACGAGATTCAAGGCAACACCGAGCTTAAGTCTCAAGACCATATCATTGTTAAGGAACTCAACGGCGACCGAATGGAGCGGCTGATTTATGCCCGCGAGTACAAGGCGCAGAATGAAATCCTGGAAGGCGTGACGATGCAGCTGTTCAACGAGGAAGGCAAGGTTACCCACGTCGAGAACGCGACCTATGCCGAGTGGCGCAACGAACAATGGGTTATGCATGACGGCATGATTTACGATTTCTCCGACGAAGAACGAACCCGAACAATGAAGTTCGACCAGCAAATACTGCCCGTCAAAGCAAGCCCGCGTCAAATCGTCCGCGAACAGAAGAAGACCGAAGAATTGACGATGAGTGAGCTTAAAGCCCAAATCGCAATCATGAAGTCGCAATACGTCAATACGAACAAATTGGAGACCGAACTTTATCAGCGTGTGACGGTTCCCATGGCAAGCTTAATCTTCGCGCTAATCGGAGTTCCCTTGGGACTGCAACCGACGCGCACGCCGTCATCAATGGGCTTTGCGCTAAGTGTCTTGATAATCTTCCTGTACTATGCAGTCATGACGCTCGCCAACGCAATCGCCCGCGGCGGAGCAATCCCGCCAATGTACGCCGTGTGGATTCCGAACGTCATCGGGCTATTCGCGGGCTTCGTCTTAATCTATCGGGCGTCGAGGTGATTGGCAATGAAAAGATTTTCTATCGAGGCTGACGAGGCAAGAGTTAAGAAGCTTTACAAGTACGAGGACAAGAAACGCGCCGAAGGCTTTAAACTAATCGCGGGCGTGGACGAGGCGGGGCGCGGCTCCTTAGTCGGGGCACTCGTGGTGGCGGCAGTGATTCTTCCCGATGGTTTATATCTTGAGCGGCTTGACGACTCCAAGAAACTTTCAGCTAAAGTCCGCGAGCAACTCTACGACGAAATCACGGATAAGGCTATAAGTTGGAATGCCGTTCGCGTCGAGGTAGAGGAGATTGACAGACGCAATATCTATCAGGCGACATTGCAGGGCATGAAACGCGCTATCGAAGGTTTGGACGTTCAGCCCGACTTCGTTTGACTGACGCAATGCACGTTGAGTTTGACGGGATTAAGTCGCTGTCGATAGTGCACGGCGATGCGTTGAGCGCGTCTATTGCCGCCGCCTCGATTATCGCTAAGGTGACACGCGACCGCCTGGCTGACCAGTGGGCTTTGCAATATCCCGGCTACGGCTTTGAACACAATCGCGGCTACGGAACCGCCGAACACATTGCCGCTATCGATAGGCTAGGAGCCAGCCCGATTCATCGTCAATCGTTCAATCCGGTTAAGAGCATGTTAGGGAGGTAGATTCATGAGCAATTTGGAAGTTGGTATCGTCGGTTTGCCGAACGTGGGCAAGTCGACGCTTTTTAATGCGATAACGAAGGCGGGCGCGGAGGCGGCTAATTATCCCTTCTGCACGATTGAACCTAACGTCGGAGTGGTCGCCGTGCCTGACAGCCGCCTTGAGGTTTTGACTAAGCTTTACAACTCGAAGAAAACGACGCCGGCTAGTGTTCGGTTCGTGGACATTGCTGGACTTGTCAAAGGCGCGTCTAAGGGCGAGGGGCTTGGCAATAAATTTCTGGAGCATATCCGGCAGGTCGATGCGATTGCTCACGTTGTGCGCTGTTTCGAGGACGAGAACATAACGCACGTAGCCGACACGATTGACCCGCTCCGCGACATTGATACGATTCAGACGGAGCTTTGCCTTGCGGATTTGGACATCGTGGACAAACGCCTTGCCAAAGTCGCTAAGCTGTTAAAGTCGGGTAGCAAGGAGGCTAAACTTGAGGCTGAAGTTTTGGAACGCGTCAAGAACTCTTTGGACGAGGCAAAACCTGCGCGAAGTCTCGGATTGACGGAAGAGGAATTATCGCTGATTCGGGACGTGAATCTTTTGACGCTTAAGCCGACGCTTTACATTGCCAACGTAGCGGAAGACGACCTCGCGCAGGATAATGCTTACGTCAAGGAAGTTCGCAAACTCGCCGCTAAGGAGGGGGCGCAAGTCGTGGTCATATGCGCTAAGGTCGAGTCGGAGATTGCGGAGCTTGACGCGGACGAGGCAAAAGAATTCTTAGCGGATTTAGGGCTTGAGGCTTCGGGGCTTGATAGGTTGATTCATGCGGCGTTCGACCTTCTCGGCTTGATGACGTTCTTGACGGCGGGTGCTGATGAGTGCCGTGCGTGGACGATTGTTAAGGGTACTCCGGCAGTCAAGGCGGCGGGCAAGATTCACAGCGACATTGAACGCGGCTTTATTCGGGCGGAGATTGTCAACTACGACGACTTGATTAAGCTAGGCTCGGTCAATGCCGCCCGCGATAAAGGTTTGGTTCGACTTGAGGGAAAAGATTATGTCATGCCGGACGGCGACGTTACTGACTTCCGCTTTAACGTATGAAAACTTTTGTGGAGGAGATTGTTTATGGCAGAGAATCTTATCAGAAGATTATATCTTGAGGACACCAAAGGCTGGGAGAATGTATTATCCCAAAAGAGGTTTTCCGACAAAGAACTCAAGGTAACAGTCGTTGATAAAGGAATTATTTTACCCTCACGACTTTTACCCAAGCCCAATATTCTAGCAAAATCCGAAGGTGGCGTCTGCGATAAGGATTTAAACTTCGTCGCGGGAGACAGGGCGGAAGGAGATACGCATAACATCACGTCTGCATATACTGTCGATAAAAAAGACATCACTTACCTTGATGAGGACGTAATTTATGGTGGAGCACCGGTAGGTCATTTCGGGCATTTCATTACAGAGTGCTGGAATCGTTTATGGTTTATACTACAGGATTTACAGGTTGACCGGGGGGGGGCAAAAAGATAGTATTCATTCGCGATCATCGATCTTGGGGTGATGAGTTCTTTAGGTTAATGGGAATTGCCGAGAACAGAATCCTTTACGTCGAAAAGCCCATGCAATTTCGTTCCGTCACGGTACCAGACCAAGCTCAACAAGTTTTCCGTACTTTCACAAAGGAATTTTTTCTCCCATATCAAGCGATAAAGGCACGAGTGACACCCGGCAACAAGAAGAAAATATATTTGACACGCAGAGAATATCAAAAGCCTATAAATCCAAAGGGTGGCATGGTTTATTTCAACGAAAACTATTTTGAAGACTTCTTTACGGTTCATGGCTTCGAGATAGTATCGCTGGAGAACTTGCCGATTGAAGAGCAAATCTCGCTTATCATGGGTGCGGACGAGATTGCGACGGCTGGTGTTTCTTTGGGGCATTGGGTAAGTTTTTTCAAGCCGACCGCAAAATTTATTATGCTTCTTCGAGCGAAAGATTTGGTATCGAATCATCAATGCATGCTTATGGAGGCATTTAATTTTAGGAATTATTACATAGTCGATGGTTCTCATAATTTTCTAGTCGCAGGGCATGTCACAGGTGCGAATATGCTGGGGTCGAATAAATACTGGCGAGAATTTGTGGCAGATTATTTTAATGAACAGATTGAAGAAGATTATGCGTATTTGACGGGAGCTTTGGATAGGTATGTAGAAGTCTGGTATGAGAAATATTCCGACCAAAAGTCAATTATAGTGGAATCCTTAAAAGATTTATGTTATCGCATCCTTACGCTTGAACAAAAAGCAATGACAAAACGCCCGTTGCTCACTTATGAGACGCATGTTCATGAGAGAGGCTGGGGAAACGGTTGGAAAGTTGAAAATCAGTCTAGCAATCCGATTGACCAAGAACGCGATATTCAGGCTATTAAAATTAATTTTCCTAGTCACAAGGTTTATTACGCGGTGTATTGCACTGAAGAGGAAGGCTGGTTGGAAGCTACGGCTCCAGAAATGGCGGGGCATGTTGGTGGACATAAACCGATTCACGGCATGAAAGTTCGACTCGACGAGGCGGGCGCAAAGGAATTTGATATACTCTATCGCATGCACAAATTCGACGGCACGTGGACGCCGTGGGCTAAAAATGGTGAGGAACTCTACTCGCATGAACAAAACCTCAACGCGATTCAAATTAAGTTAAAATCTATCGAGCCTGTTGAGACGGGCGCAAAGCAGATTGGCAACCCGCAAGCACTCTTGATGAAAGATGACGCGATTTATTTACAGGGACAAAGACAAAGTTTGATTTAAATCTGCCGCATGAAATACTTGACAAAAAAGCTCCCGCCAACTCGACGGGAGTTTTTTTTATTGCAAAGAGTCTTAGCAGGTGTGGCAGACTTCGTAAAGCCCTGCGCGTTTCAAAGTATCAACGACGGTATCGCCGATATGTGCGACGGTGTCCGCGACTTCAATGCCGACAGCGTTTAGAGCCTTAATCTTGTCAGCCGCCGTGCCCTTGCCGCCGCTTATGATTGCGCCCGCGTGCCCCATGCGTTTGCCTGGAGGAGCTTGACGACCCGCAATGAATGCCGCAACGGGTTTATCGGGCATGTTCTCGGCTATCCAACGAGCTGCGTCCTCTTCGGCATTGCCGCCTATCTCGCCAATCATGAGCACGGCTTTAGTCTCGTCGTCCTCTTTGAACAGTTGCAAGATGTCAATGAAGTCCGAGCCCTTTACGGGGTCGCCGCCGATACCAACCGAAGTCGTTATGCCAATGCCCGCGTTCATGAGTTGGAATGCCGCCTCGTAAGTCAAAGTTCCAGAGCGCGAAACTAATCCGACGTGACCTTTCTTTTGGACGTTGGGCGGAATGATTCCGAGCTTAGCTTCGCCCGTTGTCATGATGCCGGGGCAATTCGGACCGATAAGCCGAGTTTTTTTGCCGACCATGTACCGACGAACCCTAACCATGTCCAAAACGGGAATATGTTCGGTAATGCAAACGACCAATTCTAAGCCCGCGTCGACTGCCTCAAGGATAGAATCCGCCGCAAACGGAGCCGGCACATAGATAACCGACGCCGTAGCCCCCGTAGCCTTGACTGCCTCCTCGACCGTGTTAAAGACCGGAAGACCTTCGACGATTTGTCCTGCCTTGCCGGGTGTCACGCCGCCGACAATCTTTGTCCCGTACGCGAGCATTTGCTTTGTATGGAACGTCGCCGCCTTGCCCGTGATACCCTGAACAATAACTTTGGTGTTCTTGTCAACCAAAATCACGCTATCCACTCCTATCAAAAAATTTTTTGCTAAATAACCGTCATGTCCATGCGCGGAAAATAACCTCGATTGTCTAAAGCTTGGACGCGTTCGCTATTTGCTACTTTTTAAAAGTAGTCTTTATCAACAATCTTATCGTAGATGTAACCTTCGCGAACGCCCGAATCGCTGTAGAGGATATGCAGACTGCCGAAGCGTTTAGCCAGCACGTCAGCGATAATCAAGCCCGGCATAAACGTATGCATTCGTTCGGGAACGGTCTTCATCAGCAGAACCTTATCGGGGACAATCAGTTCGCGGTCGCGTTGAAAGCGGTTTAAGATGTCATGAATCCGCCGCACCTCCATACGCATATTTTGCCGCGTCATTCCGTACATTGCATTGTAAAGAGCCATCGCCCCTTTGAACGTGCCGCCGATACCGCAGATTTGCGCATGACTTACGGCTTGGAACTCCTGCACGGCACTGACTGTCGCCTCTGCCTCGGCGTACATTTCGGCCATCTCGACCGCGCTGGGCAAGATGTGGACGCCCGTATACCTCGTGTGGAAACTCAAGCTCCCGATTGGCAAGCTCGCTTTAACTTGAATCTCGCGCTCCTTGAAGTAGACAATCTCGGTTGAGCCGCCGCCTATGTCGATGAGCAAACCTTTTTCGTCGATAAGGTCATGCGTCGCGCCTATGAAGTCGTAGGTTGCCTCGTCGTCGCCGCTCATGAGCATGATATTTATCCCCGTGCGCAAAGAGATTTCGTCGACGGCTTGCGAACCGTTTATTGCGTTGCGGAGGGCGGCAGTCGTAAAGGCAGTTACTTGCGTTATCCCGAAGTCGTCCAAGAAGTGCCGATACTCCCCGATAATGTCGACGACCTTATCAATGCCCGCTCGTTGCATGATGCCATCGCGCACATAGGACGCAAGCCCCACGGTGTGTTTCCTCTTCATGAGCATTTCCACGCGGTCGCCGTCAATCTCATAGACTGCCATGCGTATCGTATTCGAGCCGACGTCTATCATAGCGTAAAGCATTGAGCCCACCTCCTTAGCGCAGATTTATTCTGTCAACGCGAAGATTTTCCTGCCGTTAGTTTTTAATCTCGCTCGGTGCTTTGGTGATAATTTCGCCGTTGCTGTCCAGATAGACGACTTTGGCAATGCGTGCGTTTAGAATCATGCGACGGCACAGCTTGCACGGTTCGCCAGAGGCATTTGAGCCGTCCGCGCAATTCACGCCCGCAACGTAAATCGTAGCCCCTTCAAGCTTGTTCGGGTCGGCGTTTATGATTGCGTTCTGTTCGGCGTGCACTGCCACGCACAGTTCGTAGCGTTCGCCCTTGGGTACGTGCAGGCGTTCGCGTTCGCAGATGCCGCTATCAATGCAATTCGTCTCGCCGCGTGGGGAGCCATTGTAGCCCGTGCTGATGATTATCTTGTCCTTTACGATGATTGCCCCGTAGCGTCGACGTAGGCACGTTGCTCTTTTTCCGACTTCGCGGGCGATGTTCAAAAAGTATTCGTCCCAATCAGGGCGCGTGTTCTTATTCATTGTTCACTCTCCTAAATGTTTTGTGGCTAACTTTTCTTTGCTCACCCAAAGAAAAGTTACAAAAGAAAGGGTGCCTCGCAGGGGCGTAAGGGGCACTCACCGCGCTCCTAAATATTTTTGGCTTGGAGTTCGCCGCGGTTTTTACATCACGTAAAAGCGCGGCGGGAGCCGTCATCCATGACGGCTCCTTTCATTACGTTTATTTCGTGGCGTGGCTGATTAGATGTCTTCTAACCAATATTTCTGCTACTATGGCGTCGACTGGCTCTGGCGGCACTTGCATTGTTGTCGGCAAGAATTTTCGCCAACCTCGCGGCGGATTCTTTTTCCAATACTCCCGCCGCGCCTCCTCTGTCGTGTGTTTTTCGTCGACAACTTTAACCTGCAAGCCTAACGCCTCGACCATTGCCGCCGCCGCCTTGTGTGTTGTGCCGTCGCCAAGTATCACTAATTCTATTTCGTGCTCCGTTGCCAATCGCTTTATCACGTCGCCGAGTTCAACCGTCTCGACGACCCGTTGATATTTTATTTCCCCCACCGCCGTCAAAACTGCCACGCCGCATTTGTCGCGCCCTGGGTCTATTCCCATCATCATGATTTCTTCTCCACTTTTATATTTAGCCTCAAAGGTCCTTGCGAATATGTTTCCTCGCGTGCCGTCGCCGTCATCTGAACTTTGCCTTTAACACCAATCAACGATTCGAGTACTTCATAAAGTTGCGTGCCCTCCATGCGTCCCACGCTTCCTGTTAGCGGGTCTGTTAATACTCCCTTCTCCGCCGCTATTCGATTTATCTCCGTCAAGAAGTCCCGCAGAACCATTTCCGGCTGATTCTCTTCGTTGATTTCGTAAATCTTCGTTAGGATTTGTTCGCCCTTCTTAAATATGAGTTCGTTGGGATAAAGTTCAAGCCGCGACCGAACTGGCTCGCCTCGTACCAAATTTCCTGCCGCCGATATTCTCAAGACCATATCCCGTTCGCTTGATTCAATCGCCTCGATGACTCGTTGCAGTTCCGGCTGATATATCCAAACTGCGGTATCCTCGTCACCGCCAAAGCGTTCAATCAAATTCTGCGTCGCCTGTCCTGCCAAGGCGTTTATGTCAGCTGAAATTTCCTCGGCTGTGCGTCCGCCTTTTATGACGCCGCTTGCCAAAATCTCACCCGCCCGCAACGTTATATCGCCTTCACGGATTGCAATCAAGCCCTCGCGCAGTTGATTATTCCGTTCCTCAAGCTCGCTGTTGTCGGCGGAAAGTTTATCGTTGTCGCTAGTCAGTTTATCGTTGTCGGTCGTGAGCCGCTCATTATCCGCACTCAAGGTCACGTTGAATTCGCCTAGCTTTTTATTGTCGTCCTCAAGCGTGGCATTCGTGCTTGAAAGATTTTCGTTCTGCGCGGCAAGTTCGGCGTTCGTGCTCTCCAAACGTTCGTTGCCCTCTTTAAGGCGGTCAGACTCGTTGCGAAGTTCCGCCTGTTCATCTTTAAGCGCGAGGACTTCTGCCTTTGACATGCGCAAGTTTTCGTTCGCCCGCTCGAATTCCGTTTGAGCCTTGAAAAGATTCTCCGTCGCCTCGTCCAGTTCGGCAAGCGTCGCGTCCATTGTTTGGCGTAGCTCGTCCATGCCAAATAGAGCCGTGCGCACGTTCTGCGAGATGAGGGTCATAAAGCCGATTGACAGCCCCGTTATCAGACAACCCGTAACAATCGTCACGATCATTGACGTGTGCCGCGGGCGCAACCCGAAGATTGAAAGGCGTTTTTTACCTATCTTAGTTCCGAGCTTGTCGCCGATAAACGCAATCGCCCCGCCAGTCACAATCATTACAAAGATTAAATAAATGCCTTCCAATCAATCACCCCCTGCCAATTTCATTGGACGAGCCACGCTGAAAACTTTTTCCACGCGGCGTAATTTGTTCATGACGCTTTCGACTTGCTCCACGTTCTGAACCTCGACACCAAGCTTAACCGTCGAAGTCCGATTGTATTTGTTCGGCGTGGCGTGAATCGAATGCAAGTTAAGTTTCATCTCCGCCGGCACCGCGATTAAATCAGCCAACACGCCGGGTTTATCTTCGCAGACAATCTCAATCTCGACCGTATAAAGTTTATCGTCCGTCGTATCCCAGCTGACCTCAATCATGCGTTCCACGTCCGAGGCTCCGTTTAAAATGTTCGGGCAATCGGCGCGATGAACTGAAACACCCCGCCCACGAGTTATATAACCGCTGATGTCGTCGCCTGGAATCGGATTACAACACTTCGCCAAACGGACGACGAATCCGCTTTCCCCTTCGACTAATACTCCGTGCTCCGAATTCTTTTGCTTGCGTTCGGGGAGCTTTTTAATCTCGGCGAGCAATGCTGATACGTCGGGCGGCGTGTGCTCTGCGATGTCTTTTTTGTAGAGTTCGGCAAGACGCGTTATGACTGTGTGAACCGAAGTGCCGCCGTAGCCGACGCCCGCAAGCAAATCATCTTCGCTGGCAATGTTCATACGCCGTGCCACTTCCGCCAAACGATTTTCCTTTAGCAAATCCTTCGGGACGTAGCCGAGCCGCTTAAGTTCCGCCTCTATCGTCTCGCGCCCGTGAGCAATATTTTCTTCCCGATTTTCCCGCTTGAACCACGAACGGATTTTTTGCCGCGTGTCACTCGACGCCACGATATTTAACCAGTCGCGGCTAGGTCCGTTGTTTGATTTGTTCGTCACAACCTCAACGAAGTCTCCGTTCTGCAACTTGTATTCCAGCGGCACGATACGCCCGTTGACCTTCGCGCCTACGCAGTGATGACCAACCTCCGTATGTATGCGATAGGCAAAGTCAATCGGATTGGAGCCGCGCGGCAGGGTAATCAAATCTTTGCCCGGCGTGAAGACGAACACTTCATCGCTAAAGAAATCCAACTTCAAAGCCTCAAGATACTCTTTCGGGTCTTTAATCTCCTTTTGAAGGTTCGCTATCTGCCTCAGCCACGAAATCTTCTGGTCGCGGTCGCTGTTTGCCGACTTAGACGCGCCGCTTTCCTTGTACTTCCAATGAGCCGCAACCCCGTACTCCGAAATTTTATGCATGGCGAATGTTCTTATCTGAATCTCCAGCGGATAACCCAAAGCCATAACCGTCGTATGCAGTGACCGATAGCCGTTGCTCTTTGGCATTGCGATATAATCTTTGAACCGTCCCGGAATCGGTCGCCATTTCGAGTGAATCACGCCCAAGACGTTATAACAGTCCTTAACGTCGTCAACGAGTATCCGCACCGCCGACAGGTCGTAAATCTCTCCTATGCCCTTATGGTCGCGCTTCATTTTCTTATAAATGCTGTAGAAGTGTTTCGCCCGCCCGCTAATCGAGGCATGGATTTCTAGCTCGTCAAACTCCTCCTCGATTAGCCGAACTGCCTCGCTGATATAAATCTGTCGCTCGCGTCTCTTCTGCTTGACGTGCTCCACTAAGTCGTAATAAATGTCCGGCTCCAGATAACGCAGGCACAAATCCTCCAGCTCCCACTTGATATTTGATATGCCCAACCGATTGGCAAGCGGCGCATAAAGTTCCATTGTCTCTTTGGCGATTCGTTTGCGTTTGTCCTCGCGCATGAACTTTAGCGTTCGCATGTTGTGCAGTCGGTCGGCTAGCTTTATCAAGATAACCCGCAGGTCTTTTGCCGTGGCGATGATTAGCTTGCGGTAGGCTTCTATCTGCTGTTGCTCCTTTGACTTGAAATAAATCTGTCCAATCTTCGTCACGCCGTCGATTAGCAGGGCGATTTCCTCGCCGAACATGTCCTTTAGCTCGTCTAGCGTGAAGATTGTATCCTCAACCACGTCATGCAATATGGCGGCGGCTATCGTCTTGTCGTCTAGTTGTAGCTCAGTTAGGATTGCGGCGACGTTCAGCGGATGATTTATGTACGGCTCGCCCGATGCCCGCGTTTGACCTTCGTGCGCCTCTTTGGCGACCAGATACGCCCGCTCTATCAAATTCAAGTCGGCGTCGGGCTGATAGCTCTTTACCGTGTCCAACAACAATTTTATCGTGACGGGCGGTTTGCCCTTGTCGTTCATGTTATCGCCTCCTATCTCTGAAATTCATTGTACCTTGCTTTATTCAAACTGTCCATAAAAAAATAACCGCGCGGACTTTTTCCACGCAGTCGAAGGTCTCTTATCAGCTTAGGTTTTCAGGGCACGACGAACAGCGGCTTGCTCGAACGAGATGACCTTTGGGCTTGACGGCTCGGCGGCGGCTAAGGCTTCCCGTCTCCCTAGTCGATACGTCCGCGAATTCGTCAGCTCCAATTTATTTTTCGGGCGCGGCAGTTCAAACGTCCCTTTTTCCCCGTCGATTATAATCAAGCCCAGCTCCTCAAAAATTTTTATCGCGCTGTCGAAAGTGTACGTTGAAAAGTTTTCGCCGCTCTCGTTATTGAACGCCTTAACCAACGAACACAAATCAAAGCGTTCGGTGTAGACGCGGGCACGTCGCAGGAAACTGTACACGGCAAGCAACTGGTCGCGGTCGGGGAACTCTCCCGCATTCGCTACCGGCTCCAAACTCGACACCACGCATTGAAGGCGAATTTTATCCTGCCACTCGTCAAGCGACGGCTCATAAGCCAAATCAAGCGGCTCATTCTCGACCAGCGGCGCAAGATTCCCGCAATCCCACGCAAGCGCCCGTATCCTTTGCTCGCCCTCAATCGCAAAGCTCAAGTGCGCCTTGTCCGAACCAATCGCCTTTGCAAACCTTCCGCGAACGCCTTTGCAAGCAAGCACCGGATGCGCATTGCCTAAG
>JAFQZB010000251.1 GCA_017406175.1 Selenomonadaceae bacterium
CAGCCTGTTGACACTCAGCAACCTGTCGAACAGCCTGCCGACGCTTCGCAACCGACTGAACAGCCTGTTGACGCTCCGCAACCGACTGAAAAACCTGCCGACGCTCCGCAACCAGTCGAACCTTATCGTTCAAAAGTCGATACGACGCTCCTTGAGTATATGAAACAATTCGAGGGCAAGACGATTGTCGATATTGTCTTCGAGGGCGCGAGCGATACGACTCTTCCCACGGTCAAAGTTGCAGTCCTTGAACACGTCGGCGACACCTTCAGCGGGGCGGCGGCTCTTCGGGATAGGAACGCTTTGATTAATACGGGCTACTTCTACGAGGCTTATCAGACGTTCGAGGAGATACCCGAAGGCATCGTTATTACCTTCCACGTGCTGGAGAATCCTATACTTAAGGACGTTGTCTACACGGGCAACACGCTTTACACCAAAGAAGAGCTTGATAACATCATGACAATCAAGCGGGGCGAGATTCTAAACAGCAACACTCTGCACGATAACATTGCGGCGATTCAAGAGGATTACCGCAACGAAGGTTTTATCCTCATGAAGGTAACCGACATGAACATTGACAACGACGGCATCCTTACCTTGAAGATTAACGAAGGCATTTTGGAAGGCTACGCCGTAAAGGGCAACAAGAAGACCAAAGATAAGGTTATCCTCCGCGAGATGCGTCAAGAGGTCGGCACGCCTTTTAACGCTAAGCTTGCTAGGCGCAGTATGCAACGCGTCTATAATCTGGGCTTCTTCGAGGACGTTAATATCAAGATGAATCCCGGCGTTGAACCCAATGCGATTATTATGGAAGTCAACGTTAAGGAGAAACGCACGGGCACATTTGGTATCGGCGCGGGCTATTCGACTTCAGATGGTATCATCGGTATGGTTAGCGTGACTGATACGAACTTCCGCGGGCGTGGCGATTTGATTTCCGTTATGTACGAGAAGAGCGGCGACGAGACGGATGCTCACGGCTACAGCTTCACGTTCCGTCACCCGTGGATGGATCGTCACGAGACCGCCTTTAGGATTCAACTTTACAACCGCACCTACGCTTATAACGATTACGATACCCGCGGACATTTCAAAGAAGAGTATATGCGCAAATATTCTGGCGGCGAGATCACGTTGAGCCGACCTGTCAGCGAATACTCGACGAACTTTATAACCTTCCGTAGCCGCAAAGATCAATACGTTCGTCACGTCTCAAGCGGCAACATGGGCGACCGCTCCACTGAGGAATTTGCTGATTGGCGGCATGATAATTTCGGCTTGACGCGCAGTATCATCTTGGAGCACATAACCGACACCCGCGACAACATCTACAATCCGACGACGGGTAGCAAGGTCAATCTCTCCTTGGAGGCAGGCGGTCTTTGGGGCGGCGACTTCCATTATCAGAAGGCGTCGATTGATCATCAGCATTTCCGCGTTGCCGGCGACCACGATCAAATTTGGGCGTTCCGTGCCATGGCTGGCTATGGGCGCGGCGATATGACGGAGTTTAACCAGTTCCGACTCGGCGGGCAAGGCTCCTTGCGTGGCTATCGTGACGACCAATTCCGCGGCAACAGAATGCTTCTCGGCTCGATAGAATATCGCTTCCCGCTTTACAAGAAAATTCAAGGCGCACTCTTCACGGACTTTGGCGGCGTCTGGGATACGGGCTTCAGACCAAAGAACTTTAAAGGCAGTGTAGGCATCGGCGTCGCGTTGAATACTCCGTTTGGCCCTATGCGTTTGGATTACGGGCGCGGCTCTCAGGGCGGACGCTTCCATTTCACGGTTGGCACCTCCTTTTAACAAACAGCGAACAAAAAATCCCCCACGGGCTTGGGGGATAATTTTTTTGCGCCTTATTTAAGCGAACCGTCCTGGAATTTTTCGTTAAGGTATTGATAGTATTCAAAGCTCGTGACGGCGATTTCATTACTAATATTCGCGAAGTCAGGCTGAATATACGCTTCAAAAATTTTCAAGTCGTAAGCGTCGCCGTTCCTCTGAATGCAAACATCAAGCCCCATTTCAAAGAGCGTACCTTTAAGGAACGATTGATAGGATTCGGGGAAATCTTGTCCTAAATTCATCAGCTTATCGCGAAGGGTCTTCCAGTCCTTGCCGAACTCCGCCTTGAGAAAGTCTTCAAAGTCCATAGTGTAGCTTACTGCGGGAACGAGGTCTTTTTGTCTGCCGATTTGCGGATAGGCAAAGACTTTAGCTTGACCCTCTGCGCCGCGCCGCGTGTGCAATCTTATCGTGAATGGGTTGCCTTGCCGAGTCCGCGACATGCAATAGGGCTGGACAATGTAATTCTTCTGGCTGGAAATCTCCTCGTAAAACTGCAATAGACTATTGATGCTCTTTAGGGTAATCGTTTCGCCGTTGACAGTCGCAACATACCTTCCGTTATCGAAGTGTATCCTTACTAAGCTTTTATTTCCTCCGCCGGTTGTCGGCTTCAAAATAACATCGTCTTGATACTTATCGAGCAACGACAAGAGCTGATTAAAGTCCCGGACTGCTTGCGTATCGATTAGAAGGTCTTTAAAGTGTTCGTCCTTAGAGATCATCGCGGAGAAGGGCTGACTTTTAATAATGCTTGCGGGGCGAATCAGATAGCTTTGCTTTCCTAGTTGCTCCATGATAGCGGCGGTCTCACCATGGAAATAAGCTATGTCGTTGTCTATGATTCGCGGCAACGGGGCGACCTTCTCGACTTTGGAATTGTTTTCTAGCGCAATAGCTTTAACCGTCTTGTCTTTGAAGTCAATGTCCTCCGGCTCAAAAAGTAGCAGCTCAATGTTGAAATGCTTAGCCATGCAGAACAGCGGATACCGAGGATTGGATAGCTCCCAAAATTTACAGGTGCCCTTCTTCATGATTCCGACTTGCAACAGAGGATTTTCTTGCCAAATGGGTTGCGGAAAATTGCTAGCGGGTTGCGGCGGTCGTTCGGGTTGCTCGGATTCGATTGTTATACGCACGGAGCCGACTTGAATTACCTTGCGTGTCATTTGTCCTAGTTCAATCTCCTCGGCAGGCTGAAGGTCTTCAACGGGCTTAGAAGTTTCTTTGGCGGTCTGAAGGTCTTCAACGGGTTTAGCAGTTTCTTCGGTGGTCTGAAGGTCTTCAACGGGCTTAGAAGTTTCTTTGGCGGGCTGGAGGTCTTCAACAGGCTTATCGAAGTCGAATTCGCCTTTAAGATACGCGGCATAAGCAAGGAAACCTGATATGGTGTGCTGCACGTCGTCGATACGGACGCGGAAGGAGTCATCGCGAACGAAGAAGCTGTTCAAAATGCGTGCGGGGTTTTGGAAGTACATCGCCACTTCCGGAAAGAAATACGCGTTCAAGAGCTGGTCGGCGCGGAACTTCACCGTTGAATAAAAAGTTTCCTCGTCCACGCGTTCCAAAAGCGGTTTCATTTCGGGCAAGGACTTCATGCGCTCAATCATTTTCGCCGTCGCCATGACTTGTTCAAGTCTTATCGGGCTGTTGGCGTGGGCATTGACCAGCTTTGGCAGATAAGGTAGCGTGTTATTAAGTCCTAGCTCGAAATATTTTTCTTCGGGGCGATAAAGCGTGAACTCATTGGTAGCATAGGCGAGCCAGTGGTCGTAGTTCTTCCAATACTCCGTCTCGATTAGCCGGTTTAGAATGCGTTCGCAGGATTCGAGGAGTTCAGGGGCTTTGGTTATGGCGTAAAGGCGCAACATGCCGTAGATAGCCTCGCCGTCGTAATAGGGAACGGCAAAATCTTTCCGAACAGAGAAATCGCTTAGGTTCAAGGCATGTATGAGCGTGCCGTCCGCCTTCTGCACGGAAAAGATACTGCGGGCAATCGAATTCATCAGCGGGATATATTTCCTCGTGCCGGTCGCAGTCGTCCACTTAGTCAAAGCCAACAACGCTAGACCACTCATGCCGACAGTCGACCGCTTGCCGTCGTTTAGATAAGCGATGTCCTCGCCGTCGGGAGCCTTGCGATAGACGATGTGATTGTTTATCGCATATTCCAAGCCGCGTTCGATTGCCTTGCCGAGTTCCTCCTTGTCGTCGCCAGCGTCACTTATGGAATAGACTTCCGCCATAGCAAAGAGCGTTCCCAAATGCCGGTGAATGTTGTAGCCGTCAATCACCTCGTCATTGCAGGGATAAAAGCCGTAGACAAAAAGTCCGTCGTCCTGACATTGAGCAACCAGATACTTTGCCGCCGCCTTAGCCATGCTGATAAAAAGTTCTGGCTCGTCCTGGTTAAGGGGTCGCCTCTCCGCGAAGTCGCCATTGCTAATCAGCTTTAACGGCTCGTCCATTCCGTCTTGAATAAAGATTGCCGACGTGTTGAACAGCTCAATCTTATCCTTGCGCTTCATCTTCGGAAAGGCTCGTTCAAAGCGTTGCCGGCAGTAAATGTCCGCATTTCTCGGTTGGAACTCACATTTAGTCTTCTCCTCTTTGGACGAGTAAATAATTGAGTTAGCGTTAAGCTCCTGTTCCGTGAAAGCCAGCTTATAATCCTTGTCGATTGCTAATCCGTGCCTGAACCAGCCGCGCTTCCTAGTCTGTATCTTGTCGACGTACTCCGCCCAACGCATACTCGCCGTAGACGTTACCCAATCCACGCGCAGGACGGTCGGTTGCTCCTTGTCGGCGAAAAATTTTTCCAACGCGGCTATGGCTACTTCCCAAGCTTGCTCTGGCGTGGTGCGCACGGCATGACGCACGACGGCTCGTTCCTTCATCGTCGAGGCGGAAAGGAACAGGCGACACAGCTTTGACCCTTTGAACGATTCTATAAATGCTGGATAAAGTTTCTCAGATAACTCCTTTAAAGCCAATCAAACCAACTCCCTTTTAGACAAAATGATTGAGCATGTCGCCGACCGAGTCAAAGACCTCTGACGCCTCCCGCTTGACGAAATCTTTTGCACTGTAGACCGTGTAGCCTCCGAAATGTTTTATCATAGGCAAATCGTTCGACTCGTCGCCGATAACAAAAACTCTCGCGCCTTCCCAATTCATGACGCGCAACAGATTTTCCACGCCTTGAGCCTTATTTATGCCCGCCGCCACGATGTCAAGGCTGTGAGTGTTCTTTTGAGCGTAAATCTCCGTGCCGTACTTCCGATTGATAATCTCCGCCGCCTGCGCGGTGTCTTCGGGCGTCGTGAAGTCCAATGCCAGCTGATTTATCTTCTTCGGCAGCGTGGCGACCTGTTCATCATTAATTTTCGTCAAAGCGAACGACCATTTATCATATTCGCGGAACATCCAGGATTGCTCGTTCGTTCGGCAATAAAAGACCTCGTCCGCCGCCTCAAACGCAAAATGCAAGCTTTTATTCGCGCACGGCTCGTTCATCAGCTCCAATAAAACTTTTCGCGGGACTTCCGTCTCAAAAATGACTTTGCCCGCCTTATCGTGAATTATCGCCCCATTACAGCAAATCGCGAAGTCAACTTCCAAATTAAACTCCTCAAGGTGCCTCTCAAGCATGACAAACGAACGCCCCGTTACTATTCCGAATTTATTGCCCGCCGCCCGCCAATTTTTTATCGCCCAAAGCTCGTCAGCGGGTATTTTTAAATTTCTGTACAGCGTGCCGTCAAAATCCGTCGCCGCTACCTTAATTGCCATAAATTACTGCCTCCGTCGCCCGTAAATAATTTTTCTCGTCGGGATAGTTGCCTAAAATCTTTTTCCCTCCTGAAATCGGCATTTTAACTTCGTGCGTCGTGAAATTTACCGCAACTGTTATCTTTTTGCCGCCGAACGTCCGCTTGAAGATATAAAGCTCCTCATTCTCCGGATAAAGTTCCTCGTACTCGCCGCGAAGTAAAATTTCACTCGAATTACGCAACTTGCTGAGCTTGCGATAGTAATTCAACACCGAATCGGCTTCCCGCTCCTCAATCTCGACATTGCAACGCTTAAAATCCTCATGCACAGGCAACCACGGCTTGCCACTCGTGAATCCCGCGTTTTTTGTCGAATTCCACTGCATTGGCGTCCGCGCATTGTCCCGACTGAACTTTTGCGCAAATCTTAACGCCTCTTTATCGCTTAATCCGTCCGCTCGCGCCAAATTATAATTTCCCCGCGTCGATATGTCATCAAAATCATCAATCGAATCAAATTTCGCGTTCCCGAAGCCTAATTCCTCGCCTTGATAGATAAACGGCGTCCCGCGCAAGGTAAAAAGTATCGTCGCTAACGCCTTCGCAGCCAAAATTTTATCACTGCCACTCGGAAAAAACGTATCTATCGAACGCGGGCGGTCGTGATTCTCAAAATATATCGGATACCAACTATCAAGCGTCGCAATCTGGCTTTCCGTCAAAGTTTTTTTCCATTCGCTCAATTTATACAGCCGCGCACGGTGCCAAATCTCAATCCCATTACTAAACATAATATTCACGTGGCTAAACTCAAAAAGCGTATTAAAAACGCCATTGTCGCCGACCCACGCGCTTAAATCGTCCGGTTTTACCCCATTTGCCTCCGCTACCGTGAATATATCCTTTCCTGCGAAGACTTTTTCCTTAAATTCGCGCAGATAATCTAAAATGCCAGGAGTCGCCGCCGTCATGTTGTGAATCGAACTCAAGCCGTCCTCCGAATCAACTTTCCCGTCCAAAAACTCGCTCGGTTTCTTGATATAAACAATCGCGTCGATACGAAAGCCGCTTGCCCCCTTTTTTAACCAAAAATTCGCCGCGTCATACAATGCTTGCCGAACTTCGGGATTTTCCCAATTTAAATCCGGCTGAGCCTTCGCGAACGTGTGCAAATAATATTGTTGCCGCTCATCGCACCATTCCCAAGCACTTCCGCCAAAAATCGAACGCCAATTATTTTTTTCGTCCCGCCAAATATACCAATCGGATTTCGGATTATTTCTACTTGATTTCGACTCCAAAAACCATTTATGTTGGTCAGACGTGTGATTAAATACCAAATCAACGATAATTTTAATGTCGCGGGCGCGTGATTCGGCAATTAATTCGTCAAAATCAGCCATATTTCCGAATTTCGGGTCAATGTCAGTGTAATTAGCAATGTCATAGCCATTATCGACCATTGGCGAGACATAAAACGGCGTCAACCAGATTGCCCCAACGCCTAAACTCTTAATATAGTCCAATTTTTGAGTAACGCCGCGCAAATCGCCAGTGCCGGTGCCGTTTGTGTCCAAAAAACTTTTCGGATAGATTTGATAGATAGATTTTTTCTGCCACCAACGCAAATTTTCGGCTCCAAACGCGATAACCGGTGAAAAATAAGTTGCCGCCGCCATTGCAATCGCTCCTTTGATAAAAGTCCTCCTGTTCATAAAAAAACCTCCTTGCGGAGGATTTTAACTTATTCAAAAGGTCTTGACAATGATTTTAGTGCCGATAGGGAAAATTTTATAAAGCTCGTAGGTTTTGCCGTCCAAAATGATAGTAAGTTGGGTACCTTTTCCGGTTCGCAATTCCAAATCGTGAAATTTGCGATTCATATCGAAGATAAACCAATTTCCGTCTCGATGAAAGGTTCCGTCAGCCGCGTCGAAGGGCAAACCGACGCCTTGAGACTGATATTTTGTTCTGACTAGGACGAATTCGCCTTTTTTAAGTTCCAACTCTTCTATGACTGGCGTTTTTTGCACTGAGTGGATAAATTTAATGGTGACAGGAAGATTTTCTCTGGAATTTATGACTGCGACGGCTTGATTATCAGTTCCGACGAAGATTTTAGGCTGATGAGTTAATGTAAGCAAACAAATCGACGCGAGAACGGCTAAAAGGATATTTTTCATGATTGAGAGCCTCCGAAAAGAAATTTAGGAAGATTATAGCACGAAAACTGATTTGAGAGGCGTTTTGAGCGTGTAAATTACGAAATCCACCCACATGGATTTTGTATCGCGCCATAATGCGGTTTTTTCAGCATGTACAAAAATCAGGGGTGATTTGGAGGTGTGATTTACATTTTCCAATATATTGGATTTTGTCATTTGAGCCGTTGAGCTTTATTTTTGGGCGTTGTGTGCTATAATCTGGCGCGGTGATTAAATTGTTTGAATATGAATTCATGCGCAACGCCCTAATCGCAGTCCTATTGGTTACGCCGCTGTTCGGATTGCTGTCGACGATGGTCGTCTCGAATCGAATGGCATTTTTTTCGGACTCGTTAGGGCACGGGGCGTTCACGGGAATAGCAATCGGGGCGTTAATCGGGGTCGGCTCGGAAATTTTCGGGCTGCTAGGGTTTTCGATAGGCTTTGCCCTGCTGATAACGTACATAAAGAACAAAACGCACGCGGGAGCCGATACGGTGATTGGGGTATTCAGTTCAACGGCGATAGCTTTAGGGCTAATGTTGATGTCGGCGGGCGGGCAGTTCAATAAATTTTCGCGATTCCTAATCGGCGACTTGCTAAGCATAACGCAAGAAGATTTAATCGGGCTGACGATAATTTTTCTAGTCGTCGTGATAAGTTGGGCGTTGCTGTTCAATCGGCTGTTGATAATTTCGGTGAATCAGACGCTGGCACGCAGTCGCGGGATAAAAACTCAAGCCGTCGAGTCGATATTTGCGGTGATGTTGGCGGTCGTGGTGGCATTAAGTATTCAATGGGTCGGAATTTTGATAATCAACGCGCTATTAGTGTTACCGGCGGCGGCAAGTCGCAACGTGACTAATTCTGTTAAAAGCTATCACGTTTTGAGCGTAATAATTGCGTTGAGTTCGGGCTTAGCGGGATTAATCACGGCTTACGAGATAAATTCGGCGGCGGGAGCAACAATCGTAGTATTTGCGGCGGTAATTTACTTTTTAACCTTGATATTGAAGCCGCGGTTCATAAAATAGGAGGCATTTTGATTGAAAAGGGGCTTAGCGTTAATATTTATAGGGTTAGCGGGAATTTTATGGGCGAGTTCGGGCGTAGCGGTGCAAGATTTCTTTTCGCACTCGGAAAAGTCCGCAATGGAGCTAACGAATATCCGAATGTGCATTGCGGGCTTGATTTTAATAATAATGGCGGCTCGGCGGAAAAGTTTTCGGTTGTCAGTAAAAAAATTGAATGACAGCCCGAAATTATGGTTGGACGTGACGATTTACGGCGTGATAGGCGTGATGTTCATGCAATTTACGTATTTTGCGGGAATATCAATCGGCGGAGCGGCGGCTACGACTGTAATTTGTTACGCGTGCCCTGCAATGGTAGTTTTATGGGAAAGTTGCTACCACAGACGATTTCCGAAGCTCGGCGAGGTATTAGCGGTGATTTTAGCGATGAGCGGAGTATTTTTGCTCGTGACGGGCGGAAATTCTACTAAATTGCTCGTGCCAATGGGTTGCGTGGTCTGGAGCCTGCTAAGCGGGGCGGCGTTCGCCTTCAGCGCGATATATCCGAAGCATTTGTTTGCCAAAAAAATAGACCCGTACTTTTTGACGGGTGTTGGAATGTTTATCGGCGGGCTGTCGACGTTTCTATTGATTAACGATTGGAATTGGCTACCGTTCCTTGCAGCGGACGTTCTCTTTGACGTGAGCTGGATAATCATTTTCGGGACGATTGGTGCGTTCCTTAGTTTCAACGCGGGCTTGAGGTTCCTAACGCCGGAGGAAGCGTCAATCACGTCTACGACGGAGCCTGCGGCGTCAGTTATCATCAGTTGGATAATCTTCGGGACGGCTTTTGGTCTGGTCGAGTCCTTCGGGATAATCTTAGTCCTTCTTGCAATCGTTATGCCGTCCATCGTCAAGCGGTGAATCATCTTTCCCAAAGCAGAGCAACCGTCACGCCCTTAAACGCGGTCTTCGGCAGGGCAAAACGTGCCTCCTCCACGCAACAGAGAGCCGCCGCCTCACAGACATTGCCCACGCCCACCGAACGCGTAACGAACTTTGACTCTTCGAGCTGATACGCGTCGATTTTTTTTTGCAGTTCCGTCGGCGAGAAGAATTTTATTTCAAGCCCCATGACCTCCGCCAACGATACCAGTCCGGCTTCGTTCTTCTTTAGGTCGACGCTTGCCAGAAGTTTCACGCGTTCAATCGGCTGATGAATCATTGCGCACGCCCGCTGAATTGCCTCGAAAATTTTTAGCGAAGATGTTCCCCGCCTGCACCCGACGCCCGCGATTAGGTTCTGCGGAATAAGATTCAAGCGCACATCGCCCGCTGTAACGAAGACATCTTCCCCGCGAAGGATTGCCGCATTAATCGCCTTGATAACCTCTTTAGGTTCGGGAAGGAGTCCGAGCCGTGATATAACCGCGTCGACGGAGAATTTGCCTTCAACGTCCGTTGCCGTCGTGATAACTGGGTTTGCGTCAATCGCCGAGGCAATCTCCACCGCCAGTTCATTCGCCCGCCCGACGTGCCCGCTTAACAGGCTGATGACATTGTGCCCGCCCTCGTCGATGACCAAAACTGCTGGGTCGCTGAGCTTGCTTACAATATGCGGCGCAATCATTCGTACGGCAATCCCCGCCGCACAGATAAAGATAAGTCCATCGAACTTGCCGAAAATCCCCGTGACTAGGTCGGCAAGCTTATTAAAGTTCTTTCCCTTGGCAAAAGTCTGTCCGCCGACCTTCGCCGAAATTTTCTCGGCAAGCCGTGCGCCTTTCGCCGTCAATGATATAATTGCTGTTCTCAATTTATTATCTCGCCTGCCTGAACATATGACTAAACATTGGTGAATACAGATTGGACTTTGGATGACTCTTTGAACTTAAGCAATGCCCAACGACAATCATAGCCGTGCGGTCAATCTTAGCCTCCTTGACTTGCTCAACGATTGTATCGAGGCGTCCGCGGATAATTTTTTCTTCGCCCGGCCACGACGCCTTATAAACCACAGCAACGGGAGTTGAGGACTTGAAGCCCGCCGACATTAAGTCTTGCTTTATCTCCGATAGCAGATTGACTGATAGGAATATGCAAAGCGTCGTTTGGTGTTGGGCGAGCTTTTTGAGGGATTCGGAATCAGGCACGGGAGTGCGTCCGCCGCGTCGCGTGATGATGACTGTCTGGGTTACGCTCGGCAATGTGTATTCCTGCTTGAGAGCCGCCGCCGCCGCTAGGACCGAGCTTACCCCCGGCGTCACGTCGAATTCTATTCCGCGTTCCCTCATTGCGTCCATCTGTTCTTGCGTTGCGCCGTAAATTGACGGGTCGCCCGTGTGCAGTCGGACGGTCGTCTTGCCAGCCTTCTCCGCCAGCGCGATGACGTGGAGGATTTCTTCAAGCATCATCTGGGCGGAGTTATAGATTTCGGCTTCGGGCTTGCAATATCTAAGAATTTCTTCGTTGACGAGTGAGCCAGCAAAAATCACAACATCAGCCTCGCTAAGGAGCCGCTTACCTTTGACGGTGATTAGTTCCGGGTCGCCTGGTCCCGCTCCGACTATATGAACCATTGCCTATACCACCTTTACAAAAAATTTCTGCGCACGGCAATTTTATCACGCGGCGCAGATTCAAGCAACGCGCCAAAAAAATTTTTGCCTTTCAGAAAAAAAATCTTGTACAGGAAAAAAAATTATGCTATCATGCGACAAAACAAACGGAAGGAATTTCTCGAATCAAGGAAGGGTGAAACAAAATGGCTATGACAGTGGGCGGCGTGAATTCTTACGTAAGCAATTACAATAGAATCAACAGCGCGACGCAGAAAACAATTCAAAGAATCTCGACGGGACAAAAATTCCCGACGGCCTCGGCGGGCGCATCCGAATACGCGATAGCCGCTCGCCTGACAAGCAATATCGGAGCAACATCGCAATCGATTAGGAACACGCAGACTATCAGTTCGGCAATTAAAATTTCCGAAGGCGCGATAAACAATACTATCCAAAACTTGACGACGATTAAGGAACGCCTTATCAATGCGGCGAACGATACGAACGAAACTATTGACCGCCAAGCCATGCAAAAGGAAATTAATCAACTTATCTCGGAAATCAACTCGAATGCTTATGTTGAATATAACGGCAAAACACTCCTCGACGGTTCACAAAACGGCTTGATGTTCGCGGGCATTGATGGCTATGAGAACTTCCAAGCGGGCGACTTGCGCGCCTCAACTCTTGGTTTGACGGACGATCAAGGCAATGTTGCAATCGACGTGTCGACGCGTGAAGCGGCTAGTGATTCGTTAAAGATTGTCGACCAGGCGATGACAGTTACGGGAGATATTCTCGACAGTATGCATGTTTTGGGCGATTATGTCTCCGATGGCTTTGACTTTGAAAGCGCACTCGACGAGGCAACAACTCAGGGCGCACAGCTCCAGCGTCTCGAATTCCAAGAAGCAAATTACATGACTATGGAAGAAAATCAACTCGGTGCGCTGTCTACTATAAGCGACGCCGACATCGCAAGACAAGTGGTGGAAATGCGTAATCAGCAGACGTTAGAACAGTTCGCACTCTTCGGCATGAAGATGTTCAACCAAAATCGTGAAAGTATTAGGAGCTTGTTACCTTAAAGCAAGAACGCGGCAACTTACTCCGACTGATTAAAGAGCTAAGGCACGACCGCTGTTTGCTACTTTTCCAAAAGTAGGCGGGCATAGTTCATCGGTAGAACGAGAGCTTCCCAAGCTTTAGAGGTGGGTTCGATTCCCATTGCCCGCTCCAATAGAAATCTCAAGAGGCACGCCTTCGGGGGGTGTCTCTTTTAGCTTGCTTTTTTTATGAAGCGTGATATAATCTGCGCGTGTCGTTTCGGGGCGTGAGGTTCCGAGGCGAACGAGAAGAATTTTTTTAAGTTGTAAGGAGATTTATCTACATGGCTTTTGAAGACAAAACCCTCGTGTGCAAGGACTGCGGCAAAGAATTCATCTTCAGTGCGGGCGAACAGGAATTCTATCATGAACGCGGCTTTGAGAATGAACCCGTGCGGTGTCGTGAATGCCGCGACAAACGCAAACGCCATCGCGAAGGCGGCGAGCAACGGCAAATGTTCACTGTGACCTGCGCCGAATGCGGCAAGGAAACGGAAGTCCCGTTCGAGCCGAGAAACGACCGCCCGATTTACTGCCGCGATTGCTTTAACAAACATCGTCCTGCGCGGCGAGCTCAATTCCAATAAAGCTCAGACGAACGAACCTTTTAAGCCTGAAGACATTTCAGGCTTTATTTTTTTTCGGCGGCATGATAAACTGTGCAAAATTTTTTAAGGAGGAGTCCCCATGAAAATTGCAATGGCGAACGACCACGCCGGCACCGCGCTCAAGAATCAGATTAAAGCCTATCTCGAAGAGCAAGGACACGAGGTTAAAGACTTCGGCACCTACGACGAGGAAGGTTGCGACCTGTCAGACTTCGTTTATCCGGCGGCTTTGGCGGTTGCTAAGGGCGAATGCGAACGCGGGATTTTCGTTGACGGCGTCGGCTACGGCTCGGCACTTATCGCCAACAAAATCTACGGCATTTATGCGGCGGTTTGCCAAGACCCGTTCTGCGCTCAGCTGTCCCGCGAGCATACCGATTCCAACGTCCTTTGCATTGGCGGCAAGATTATCGGCTCGGCTATCGCAATGGAAATTGTCAAGACGTGGCTCAAGACCGAACCTCTGACGGCAGAAAAATATCGCCGCCGCGTCAAGAAGGTTGCCGACATTAACAACAAACACTGCGTCCCCGTCAAATAAAATTTCTCATGACAATAAAAAGACCTCCTGCGGAAATGCGGGAGGTTTTGTGTTTATAAGCTTAGTCAGCCGTTCGATTCAAGATATTTTTTCAGCTCGTCTACGTCTTCGGGGCGGAGACGCATTTTAACTTTAAAAACGTCATCTTCAAGCCTTGTCGTTTCCGTAATTATAGCGTTTCTAACCGCCGTATCAATCAACTGTTTAGCCTGTTCGTCGTTTGAACTGCCGGGACGTCTGCGCTCGACGTATTCGCATAAATATTCGTAAAGCTGAGCTTGTGCGTGAACTGTAGCGGCTCTTTTTGCTTGCTTAATATAAATATCGCGTTTATTTCTGTACGACGACATACCTATGCCAAATCCTTCGACTTCAAATTCCTTGAGCTTGAGAACGTCGGAATAACTATTGATGGCGGCAGAATAATTGCCCTCGTAGTAAGCTTGATTGCCCTCTGCGGTCTTTTCGATTATCCGCGTGTCGTTGTCTAGCTTGGAGAGTTCTTGTTTAACTTTTGCCTTGTCTTTAGTTTCGGCGATAGTATGTTCCAATTCTTTGATACGCTTTGCCTGTTGGTCAACGAGTTGCCGCAAGTCTTTGTCCTGTTCGACGATATTTGAACGGTCGCGAGAATTTCTTTGGAGCCAAGCATTAATCTGATTAGTTAAATCGTTGGTATCAATCGTCACGACGACTGTCGCTCGATATTTCATTGTTCCTAAGTCATCGCCCAAGGCAATAGGTTCGTACTTAACATTGTCGCTGACTTTCACTATGCCCGCCGTGAACGCAATAACCTCGTCCATTTCGATTTCATGGTCTCGCATGACGGAATAGCTACTAATGAAAACGCCCGCCTTCTCTTGAGCGTTGCGTATCGCCTGCAACTTAGCACCTTGCTTGCCAATGTCAAGGGTCTCGCGGTCGCTAACAATAGATTCGCCGACGCCGACATATTCTTTAACCTCCGCATGAACAATCGCCGCACTTGAGGGCAAGCCGTAAATTTCTGGCGTGAAAATCAAACTGCCCGTCGCTAACGAAGCGATTAAGAGTCTTATCAAAAATTTTTTCCTGCGCATGTACTCATCTCCTTTCGGGAAAATTTTAGCACGCGGGCTATCGCTTGTAAATAAAATCAGCGTGGCGTTTTTTATAGTCGGCGTTCAACATCGGGCAGGATTTACAAGAACTTTGGCGAAAAGTTGTTGCCAATACCGCATTAATATTTTACAGGGCGTGTTAAAATCTTTTGGAACTCATTATGCGTATCATTGCCAATCACTAAGGAGGGGCGAAAATTGGAAAAAAGGGAGAGTTTATGGGAAGCATATCTAAGGCGCGGTCTCAGTCGTCGGAGCTTCTTAAAGGGCTGTGTCGCGTTGACATCGCTTATGGGCTTCAGCACGGATATGTTCTCGAAGGTCGTGGAGGCGGCGGAGTCTAAGCCGTTGCCGGTAGTCATCTGGATTCACGGGCATGAGTGCACGGGTTGCGACGAATCGTTTATACGTTCGGGTGCGCCGCTCGCCTCGGACGTGGTGCTTTCGTCAATCGCTTTGGAGTACGACCATCTTTTAAGCGCGGCTTGCGGGGCTCCGTTTGAGGCTCACCTTGACGAGACCATTGCCAAATACAACGGGCAATACATTCTGGCGGTCGAGGGCGCGATTGCAACCAAGGATAGCGGCGTTTACTGCATGAGCGGCGGGCACACGTTCACGCATCTTTTGGAGAAGGCTGCTAAGGGGGCGGCGGCGATTATCGCTTATGGCTCTTGCTCGGCTTACGGCGGCATTCAAGCGGCTAAACCTAATCCGACTGGCTCGGCTGGCATTGAACGGTTCGTCGGCGGAAAACCTGTCGTCAAAGTTCCGGGCTGTCCGCCTATTCCCGAAGTCATGACGGGCGTTGTTATGCATGTCGCGTTGTTTGGAACGTTGCCGCCCGTTGACGCTGACGGTCGTCCGAAGCAGTTCTACGGCAACAGAATTCATGACACTTGTTATCGGCGTCCGTTCTTTGATGCGGGCATGTTCGCGGAGAATTTCGACGACGCGGGCGCAAAGGCTGGTTGGTGCCTTTATAAGCTCGGCTGTCGTGGTCCTGAAACTTACAACTCCTGCGGCAATCTGCGTTGGTGGCAGGGCATGAGCTATCCTATCCAGTCGGGTGCGCCGTGTATCGGTTGCTCCAATTCGAATTTCTGGGACGAAGACCCATTCACAGACCGTTTGCCCAAGTATGGCAAGCTCGGCGACGTGGACAAAATCGGCGTCGGGCTAGGTGTCTTGACGGCGGCTGGCGTTGGTGCTCATGCGGTGGCTAGTATCGTTCAGCGCAACCAACGCGAAAATCTTTTGGAAGAAGATCATCACGAATAAACGAGGTGAAATTAAATGCAACACGTTGTAGTAGACCCTATCACCAGAATTGAAGGGCACTTGCGCGTTGAAGTTACTGTGGACGAGACCAATGGCACTGTCACCGACGCAATCTCAAGCGGTACGGCATGGCGCGGACTTGAACTTATCTTGAGAGACCGCGACCCCCGCGACGCTTGGGCTTATATCCAACGTATCTGCGGCGTCTGCACCACGGCTCATGCGCTTGCCTCCGTCCGTGCAGTCGAGGACGCGCTCGGCATTGGCATTCCGCTTAACGCAAATTATATCCGCAACATCATGGCGGCAACGCTCACGGTTCAAGATCATCTGATTCATTTCTATCATCTGCACGCGCTCGATTGGGTTAGTCCTGTCGAAGCTCTTGCCGCAGACCCCGCTAAGACTGCTGAACTGCAAGTCGCCGTCCTCAATGCCTATCGCGTCGATTTGAAAGTTCCCGAAGAAGTCAATACCGAAGCTTATCCGCACGACTTCCCCGCCGCCACGCCGCAATACTTCGCGGGCATTAAGGCTAAAGTTCAAGCAATCGTTCAAAGCGGGCAGCTCGGTATCTTCTCGGCTCACTGGTGGGATCATCCCGATTACAAGCTCCTGCCTCCCGAAGTTCATCTTATGGCGGTCGCTCACTATCTCGAAATGCTCGACAAGCAACGCGAAATCATAACGCCGCATGTCGTCTTTGGTGGCAAGAATCCTCACCCGCATTACGTCGTTGGCGGTATGCCCTGTTCAATCAGCCTGACGGACGGCAACGCCCCGATTAACACTGCACGCCTTGCAATCGTCGACCGGGCAATCAATATGGCTCGCGACCTCGTCAACAACTATTATCTGCCTGACCTCGTGGCAATCGGCGTTATCTACGCTAAGGCGGGACGCGTCGACGGCGGCGGCTTGGCTCGTGAACGCGTGCTTGCCTTCGGCGATTATCCGCTGACTGGTTATAAGGGCACTTCGACCGGCGGCTACTTTGAAAATCTTTTGGTTCGTTCAAATGGCGTCGTCGAAAACTTCGCAAGCGGCGTTAATAAGGCTGTCTTTACTCCCGTGACGGCGGAGGACTTGAAAGCCCCCGACATCATAACCGAGGGCGTCGAGCACGCTTGGTACGAATATCCTGAGACCGCCGGTAAGAACCTTCACCCGTGGAAAGGCGTTACCAAAGACAAATACACCGGACCGAAGACCGGAACGCCGACAATGTGGGAAACGCTCAACGAGGCGGGCAAATATTCCTGGCTGAAAACTCCTAAGTGGAAAGGCAAACTCTGCGAAGTTGGACCGCTGGCGCATTACATTGTTATCTACACCAAAGCCGCCAAAGGTTTGCTCCCCGAACCGACTTGGGCTGAACAAATGATGCTTAAGCAAATCGAAGTCGTTTCTAAGGTGCTGGGCGTCTCTGCTGAAGTTTGGATGCCGACGATGCTCGGACGCACGGCTTGCCGTTGCCTCGACGCTCAACTTGCCGCAGAGATTAATAAGTTCTTCTTCGACAAGCTCATTGCCAATATCAAAATGGGCGATACCGCCGTTATGAACAACGAGAAATGGACGCCTGACACCTGGGCAACTGATTGCATGGGCGTCGGTTTGTATGAGGCTCCTCGCGGCGGCTTAAGTCATTGGGTTTGCATTAAGAACGGCAAGATAAGCAACTATCAATGTATCGTCCCGACGACGTGGAATGCTTGCCCACGTGACGACCAAGCCGGGCATGGTGCTTACGAATTGGCTATGATGACGACGCATGTCGCCGTTCCCGATAAGCCGCTTGAAATTGCAAAAGTTATCCGCTCGTTCGACCCGTGCATGGCTTGCGCTACTCACATGTTCAACGCCAAGGGGGAAGAGATTAACATAATTTCGACCGACCCCTACGGGAGGTGAGCTATCATGGCGATTAAATCTGTCAAAGACGTTAAGCGCAAAGAGTATTACATCTTTAGCCCGTTTCTTAGGTTCTTCCATTGGATTATGGCTTCGCAAATCGTTGTCCTGTTCGCGACGGGCTTGCTTATTACCAAACCTATGAACGTCGGCGCGGTGGAACCTGTCTTTACGAATACTTCAATGGATTTGGTTCGCGACATTCACTTCACGGCGGCTTTTATCCTCTGTGCGGCGTTGATTCTTCGTGTCTACGGCTTCATCATCAATAAGGGCGATAGATTGTTCCCGCGTGTTTGGGAAGGGCACTTCTACGAAGAGACCGTTGACGTTGCGTTGCACTACATGCTTTTGAGAGGGCACCACGCTTCGTTCTTGCGCAATCCTTTGGCTCGCGGCTCCTATGCGGCACTTTATGTCCTGCTCGCGATTGAAATCTTCACGGGCTTTGCAATGTATTGCGCGGCGAATCCGGCGGGAACTGGCTACTTGCTCTTTGGCTGGGTAAATACTCTCGTCGGCTCCGAGATGATGAGCCATTACATTCATCATTACGTTGCCTGGTTTATAATCCTGTTCGCTATCGGGCATTTGTACATGGTTATTCGCGCCGAGTTCATGGAAGGCGAAAGCGAAATTTCTAGCATGTTCTCCGGCAAAAAAATTCTCGCACACACGCCCAAGGACGCTAACGAACTCGATTGAAGATATATGACGCAAAAAAATTCTCCCGGCAAAGTCGTCGGGAGTTTTTTTATTTGCTGTAAGGCTCGCCGTTGTAAATCCTCGGTCGCGTCTTAAATTTTTCGTTGATGATACTTTTGCTCGCGTCAAAGGAAGTTGTGCGAATGTCCATGAGGTCAAGCAACGCATGAATCAAATAATCTGTGCGGTACGGGCGGTCAAGAGCGGCATTGATTGCGGAAATCTTTTCGGGATAACGTTCACGAAACTCTTTCGACGCCCAAATCAACGCGGGAATCTCAATCATGTGAACGTTGCCTTCCTCCTCCATAGAATGCCCGAAAAAGTCTCGACCTTCGCATACCTCTTCGCCGTGGTCGGAAATGTAAATCAGCACAGCGTTTTTATCCTCAAAGCGGCGGATAATCTCATCGACAATGAAGTCGTTGTAAAGAACGGCGTTATCGTATTCGGCGGTTATCTCTCTCCAAGATTCGTAAGGCTTATCCTCGTCGCGAGAGGAAAATTTTTCAAACTTAGCGGGATAACGTTCTTCGTAAATGCCGTGCGTACCGTAAAGGTGAATCAGATAGAAATTTTTCTCGGCAGTCGGTGCAGCAAGAAACTTATCAAGCACGGGAAGCAATACGCCGTCAACCTGTCGTTGCTGTGCAATTTTATCTTCAGCCTCGATAAAAAATTTTTCATCGCAACGTGCGGAAAAATATTTGTCGAAGTTGCCCCACAAGCCGAGCGGACTTTGATTCGATAGCCACACCGTGTGATAATCCGTGCGCCGTAGAATGTCAAAGAGATTCGCCTTGAAGTACCAATCGTTTTGCGGCTCGTCCTTCTCCGCGAAAGTAAAAATTCTCGCCATAGCAGGGGCAGTATTATTTGCGCAAGCGATTGTATCGTTGAAACGAAAAATTTCTCCTTGTTCAAAGCGGGCAGTCAAACGCGGCGTGGTCGGCAGGTTGTAGCCGTAAAGTTGCATGTGATTTCTATCTGTCGACTCGCCCAAGACAAAGACCACCCACGGAATATTCGAGGCGTCGGTAAGAATTTTTTCGGTCTTTAGTTGCTGGTTCATTGCCGCGAAAATTTTTTCTTCACTTCCGATTGGAGCAGTCTTAATGAGTTCATGAATAGCACTCATTGTGAACCAAGGCATCGTGTTTAAGAAAAGATTGTTTGTTGCGTTAAAGGGAACATTTATAGCATCGCATACGTAAATCATCACTGGTGGGAATAGAAATATTATTAATTCAATCGCTAGGCGTTTTAGTCTTTCTTCTGAACGAGTCGCGAAAAGTTTTTTCAGCCCAAAGCTTAACGCCGTCAACAAAGCTATGAACGCCGCTAGGCTACCGAGGATTTTGAAGTTTAGGATGTACTCTTGAAGAAAAGCCTTTGCTGTCAAAGGATTGGTGCCGAGCAAAATTTGCAGTGTATCGAGGTTCAATGGCACGGAGAACTTTTGGAACAAAAAAATATTTGTCACGAAAATTATCGCGGACAAAATTATCAAGACTGTTTGTAAGGGTCGACGAACTTTTATCGGCAGAAGATGAATCGTCGCTGTGAAGATGAATAGCGCGAATGCCCCAATCCAAAATTTTATTATGCTTTCTTGAAAATCTTCTACTAATAAAATTATCGGCCAGTTCAAAATCGTGAGGACGACAAAAAAGAATCCGTCCTCTTTAATTAAACGTCCGCCCCTCGAAGCAACGTAAGAGAAGACTTTTTTAATCGGCGTAAACAGAATAAATCACCTCTCGAAAAAAAATAACCGCTCGGCAAAATCGAACGGGTTCTTTGGATTCGTCAGAGTAAGTCTTTCAATTAATCGGTTGGCTCGAACTTCTTAATCAACAGCTCCTCAACCAACGCTAAAATATTTTCGTGAATATCCGTCGTGCTCCGTGCGAAGTTTTTATCCGCACACGGGACGACCTTCCAATCAAACCGCTGAGCAATCTCCTTGTAAGCGTTGTAAGTCTTCTCCATGTAATCGGCGTCGTTCTCGTGAATGTCCTCGCGCCCGCGCTCCTTGCGAAGGATGGCACTGATAGCCGGCGGCATATCCAAAAAAATCGTCATGTCGGGGCGCGGCAACTTGAAGCGTTCATACTCCAAATCGTCCAGCCACGTCAAAAACTTTGTGCGGTCAGTTTTCTTTTTGAACTTCGCCGCCTGATATGCCATGTTCGAGCCGACGTAACGATCACTCAAGACAAGTCCGCCACGTTCATAAAACTTTTTCCACTCGCCGAAGCCCGCAAATCTATCGACGGCATAAAACGCCGCCGCCGCGTAGGGGTTGACAGCCTCCGCATCTCCGCCGAAGTCGCCGCGAAGATACATTTTAATCAACGCGGACGATTCGGACTCGTAGTTGGGAAAGCTCACACGCCTCACATTAACTTCCAAGTCCCGCAGACGTTCATAAAGTTTGCGCGTCTGCGTCGCCTTGCCGGAGCCGTCCGAGCCTTCGATAACGACCAACTTTCCCATAACTGCACACCCCCTGTAAAAATTTTTGTTGCGAAAGTGACTGTATCTATTAGACAATCCATTGCTATTTCCTGCCGAAGAATTCAAAGCGGCTCTTTGCAAAAATCGATGAACGCCTGCGCCGCCTTGGAGACGTATTTTTCCTTTTTCCACGCAAGCCCAATATCGACGAATATCGGCTCGTAAAATGGAATGGCTTTTATGTCGTGCGAGTCTTCGCAGATGAAATCCAACAGAAAAGCTATCCCGACTTGATGAGCGACAAGCCCCTTTATCGTGACGATTTGCCCCGACTCAAGCACGGTTCGCGGCGTAATCCTAAGCGCGGACAATTTGTTTTGAACGACTTCGCGCAGGTAGGAGCCTTCCTTCATCATGATTAAATCGGAAGAGGCGATGTCTCGTGGCGTTATCCACTCCTTGCGGGCGAGTGAACTCCGTTGCGACACACAGACCATAAGCTGATTGCGGCTCATCTTAAGAACGTTCAAATTCGGCGTGGAGTCGGGGACGATTATAATTCCAAAGTCCAGCTCGTCGCTTTCGAGTTTCTCACGGATTGACAGCGAGCCTTCCTCAAAAAGTAGCACGTCAAGGTTCGGGTGCAGATGCCGGAAGACGGAAAAGACTTTCGGGAAGAGGTACGCGCCCATCATCGGCGGAATTCCAATCTTAATCGTGCCCTTCTGCAGTTGCTTGTAATCGTTGACTTCCAAAATGGCTTCATCGATATTGCGCAGGGCAAGTTCGATTCGCTTCAAGAAGACGTTGCCTTCAGGCGTCAAGGTCAGTTGTTTTTGGCTACGGTCGAAGAGTTGAACGTCAAGTTCGGTTTCCAGTTTCCTTATCGCTACGGTGATATTCGGCTGTGAGACTTTGAGGCGTTGCGCGGCGCGGGTGATGTTCTTTAAACGGCTCGCCATCTGAAAGTATTTAAGCTGTCGCAACTCCATTGTAATCACTTCCTTTGATTTAAGAGGTATCTATAATTGCGATTTATATTTTACACTGCTAAAATTTGCCTTGCAACTTTTATTTCAAGGAGGCTCAAAAGTGATTGAACTTAGGAGCGTGGAAAAAGTTTTCGGCTCGGTGCGTGCGGTCGACGGGATAAGCTTTGACATTAAACGCGGCGAGGTCTTCGGGCTACTCGGCAAGAACGGCGCGGGCAAGACGACTACGATTAAAATGCTGACTCTTCAGCTTAAGCCGACGGCGGGAGAAATCTTCTTCGAGGGGCGAACGATTCAAGGCAATGAAATTTTTATCAAGAGCCTAATCGGACTCGTGCCGCAACATTTGAATTTCGACCAAGATTTGACGGTTGAGTAGAACTTAGAACTGCACGCGAGACTTCATCACCTGCCGAAGGTTGAACGACGCGAACGCATTGACGAGCTTTTAAAGTTCGTGGAGCTGGGGAGGGTTCGTCAATCGTTCGTGCGGGAGCTGTCCGGCGGCATGAAGCGTCGATTGCTAATCGTCCGGGCATTAATTCATCGCCCGAAGATTTTATTCCTCGACGAACCGACCGTTGCCCTTGACCCGCAAGTCCGCCATAAGATTTGGGAGCTGATAACCGACTTGAAGGCGCAAGGAATCACAATCCTATTGACGACGCATTACATTGAGGAGGCGCAGGCTCTGTGCGACCGCGTGGCAATCTTGAATCGCGGACGGCTCGTGGCACTCGACACGACGGCTAATCTTTGCGCGGGGCGTTCTCTGGAAGAAACCTTCATCGCGCTGACCAAATAAAAAATCCCCGCCGCTTGACGGGGAATTTTTTAAGCCTGTATGACGGGGAAGGCTCCTAAGTTCTTCAGCCAAATGCTTTTATCGTAAACGGCTCGGATTGCGTCCCTCAAGGCGGCGTCGCCAGCGTCGGTCTCCAGTTCAAAGAAGAAGATATACGCGCCTAAAATCGTTCGAGCGGGGCGAGACTCAATCCGCGTCATGTTCACGTTGCGTTTAGCGAACTCTTCCAAGACGGAGCAAAGGGAGCCAGCGCGGGAACCGTCAATCTGACAGATAATCAGAACCTTGTCGCCGTCGAAGGTCTCGATAGGTGCGGCATCGCGTGGACGGTAGCTAATCTCGAAAAAGCGCGTGAAGTTGTTCGGGTTGTCTTGAATGTCTTTGGCGGCGATTGTAAGCCCGTGGAGTTTGCCGGCGCGTTCAGTACATATGGCGGCGAAGTTTTCGTTGGCGGAGGCTACAATCTCGGCGGCGCGGGCAGTCGAAGTCGTAGCGACAATCTCGACGTCGGGAAAGTTTTTGTGCAAGAACTTCCTGCACTGCGCAAGCGGCTGAGCGTGCGAGAAAATCTTTTTGACTGCCTTAACGTCGGCGAGCGGTTTTGTCATCAAGAAGTTCTTGACTTGCCAGACGAGTTCGCGGCTTATCGTCAAGGTGTCGGAGCGTGCCAGAGTATCGAGCGTGATATTTATCGACCCTTCCAAAGAATTTTCCACCGGCACAAGTCCTGCGTCCAATCGTCGTTCCTTGACGGCGTTTAATACGTCGAAGATGTCCGCGCATATTTCTACCGTAAAATTTTCCCGTGAATGTTTCTTGAGCCAAAGAGCCGCCTCCTCCGAGTGCGTGCCCTTCGGTCCGAGGATTCCTAGCGTCTTCATGTCAATCACCTAACTTCAGTTTGCTTAATTCGGGGAAGAGGTCGCCGATTGATTGCGATAACTCCTTTGGGCGGAGCAAGTCGATAACGGGTTGCATGACGCGGAAGAACTCATCATCGTCTTGAAGGAGCGCGAGGATTGCGGCAGTGTTTGCGGCGTCGGCAAGGGCGGTGTGTTGCGTGCCTTCGAAGTCACGGTTCATCGCGCCGATTGCGTGCTTAAGTGCCAAAGAGCTATGCAATCCGATTCTCTCGTCGAAAGCCTTCTGCAAGTCCCGCCATTGCCTTTCGAGCTTGCTGACGTCATAGCCTGGAATCTTGAAGCGGCATTCGTCGCGGAGCTGATTAATATCCGAGTTGCTCCACGAGTAAAGCGTCATGTCCCAAGTTCCAATCCAATCCATGAAGTTTTGGAACGCTTCAGGGAACAGCGGCTTATCGGCGACGGTCTCTTGAGTTATGCCGGTCAGCTTGGTTATGTGCTTAGTAATCTCGCCGTATTGCGGGCGGACGTAGCATTGAAATTCGTCAATCATGTTATAATCTGCGTCGAGCTTCACCGCACCAATCTCAATGACCTCGTCGGTAGTAAATCGTCGTACGTCTTTGAGAGTCTTATTGACGGGATTCATTTCCAAATCAATCACAATGTGAACCAAATTATCAACCTCCTAATAGCTTTGTTAGTTGATAATTCTGGTTGCGTCTGAAAATATCCTGCTAGAAAGTTTTTATTGACAAAATTAAAGACGTATGATAACATGCGCGTCGTTGTGGGCAAGAGTTCATGACAAGAGTCGCGGGGTGGTGCAGTCGGTAGCTCGTCGGGCTCATAACCCGAAGGTCGAAGGTTCAAGTCCTTCCCCCGCAACCAACGCTGATGTAGCTCAGTCGGTAGAGCGTATCCTTGGTAAGGATAAGGTCACCAGTTCAATCCTGGTCATCAGCTCCAGCGGCGGCGTAGCTCAGTTGGCTAGAGCATTCGGTTCATACCCGGAGTGTCACTGGTTCAAATCCAGTCGCCGCCACCACTTGAGATTAACGCCCCTGCAAAGGGGCTTTATTCAATTAATAAACAGGAGGGCGAATCATGAGGACAAATATAACCCTGTCCTGCACCGAATGCAAGAACCGCAACTACAGGACAAACAAGAACAAGAAGAATACTCCCGACCGAATCGAAATGAAGAAGTATTGCCGTTTCTGCAAGAAGCACACCCTGCATAAGGAAACCAAATAATGACGGAGCAAAAGGGCGAAAAAAAGGGCGTCATTCAGTTTATTAGGGAAGTCCGCACCGAACTAAAAAAAGTTTCTTGGCCAACTAATAAAGAGCTTGTCTCTTATACAGGCGTTGTGGGGCTTGCGGTTGTAATCGTCTGCGTACTGATTTGGATTTGTGATACGGCTTTTGCTAAGCTGTTCCGACTTATTCTCGGCTGAAAGGAAAAGTTACAATGGATAAGAACATAACGAATTTGGAACGCATTCCCGGACGTGCTTGGTACGTTGTTCATACCTATTCTGGCTATGAAAAGAAGGTTAAAGCCACCCTTGAAAGCAAAGTCGCCGCACAGGGTCTTGAAGACGTTATCTTTGATGTTATAGTGCCCATGCACGATGAATCCGAATTCAAAGACGGCAGAAGACGCATTGTTAAGAAAAAAGTTTTCCCTGGCTACGTCCTTGTTGATATGATTGTCGATGATAATTCTTGGTTCGTTGTCCGCAATACGCAAGGCGTGACGGGCTTTGTCGGCTCCGAAAAAAATCCTATTCCGCTGAGCGAGGAAGAAGCGCAAAAAATTTTGACAGAGCTGATTGACGGACATGTCGTTGATGACACCCTCGGCTTTAATGTCAATGACAACGTGCGAATTATTGACGGCATCTTTGAGAATCGGCTCGCAACCATCAAATCAATCGATGCGGAGAAACAACGCCTTAAAGTTCTGGTTGAGGATATGCCCGTTGATTTAGACGTCAGCCAGGTTGAAAAGCTTTAATCACTGAAAGGAGGTGCACCAATGGCAAAGAAAGTTACCAAAGTCGTCAAGCTTCAAGTTCCAGCGGGTAAGGCAACGCCTGCGCCGCCAGTCGGTCCGGCACTCGGTCAAGCGGGCGTCAATATTATGGCGTTCGTCAAAGAGTTCAACGACCGCACAGCACAGCAGGCAGGCTTGATTATCCCCGTCGAAATTTCGGTTTATGAAGACCGTTCCTTTACGTTCATAACCAAGACACCGCCTGCGGCAGTCCTTTTGAAAAAGGCGGCGGGCATTGAGAAGGCTTCGGGCGAACCCAACAAAAACAAAGTCGCTAAACTGCCCCGCGCCAAAGCTCAAGAAATTGCCGAACTCAAGATGAAAGACCTCAACGCTGGTTCAGTCGAGGCGGCAACGCGTATGATTGAAGGCACAGCGCGTAGCATGGGCATTGAGATTGTCGCTTAAGCAGGCAAGGCGGGAGAGTTAATCGTTTGTACCGCAAGGAGGAAATTTAATGGCAAAGCAAAGCAAAAGATTCCGCGAGGCTCAAGCCCTCGTCGAGAATGGGAAGTTTTACACCGCTGACGAAGCTGTTGCCCTGGTGAAGAAGACTGCAACGGCTAAGTTCGATGAGACGATTGAATTGCATGTGCGCTTGGGCGTCGACCCGAAATACGCTGACCAGCAGGTTCGCGGCGCAATCGTCCTTCCAAACGGCATTGGCAAGACAAAAAGAGTTTTGGCATTCGTCGCGGGCGAGAAGGCTAAAGAGGCTGAAGCGGCAGGCGCGGATTATGTCGGCACTGATGATTTGGTCGCGAAGATTCAAGGCGGTTGGTTTGATTTCGATGTAGCAGTTGCTACGCCCGACATGATGCGCATTATCGGTCGCTTAGGTAAGCTCTTGGGTCCGCGTGGACTTATGCCTAACCCGAAGCTCGGTACTGTCACCAACGACATTGCTAAGGCTATCGGCGAGCAAAAGGCTGGTAAGGTCGAATACCGCACCGACAAGCAGGGCAACATTCACTGCCCGATTGGCAAGAAGTCTTTCGAGGAAGACAAGCTCAAGGAAAACTATCAGACGCTTATCGATACGTTAATCCGTGTCAAACCGGCGGCGGCGAAGGGTCAATATATCCGCTCAATCACGTTGGCGGCGGCAATGGGTCCTGGCGTCCCGATTCAAATCTAAAACTGAATATCTCAGACCATAGACGGCAAGTTCGGCACGCCGATTAAAGTGCTTGCTCAGGTCGAAAGCAACTTTGACGTTAAAGTTTCCTTCGGTCTGTGTGGTCGAAGGATTTTTACTTTGTGTGGGGAGGTGAAATTTATGGCAGTTACGAGTAAGGTTACACCCAAAAAAGAGGCGGTCGTCGCCGAAATTAAAGGCTGGCTGACTTCTGCTAAAGGCGTCGTCATCACGAGCTACAGAGGTCTGAACGTGGCGACTGATACCCAACTGCGTCGCGAGCTCCGTGCGGCGGGCGTCCAATATAAAGTCGTCAAAAACACCATGCTCCGTATCGCGGCTAAGCAGGCGGGCATTGAAGGTCTTGACGTGCATTTGGAAGGCACAACGGCGATGGCATTCTCCGCTGAAGACGCGGTTGCTCCAGCGAAGGTTATCTGCGACTTCATGAAGAAAAACAAGCTTGAAGACCCCGGCATTTTGACGATTAAGGTTGGCATGGTCGAGGGCAAAGTTATCGACATGGCAGGCGTCAAAGCTCTGGCGAACTTGCCGAGCCGTGAACAACTCGTCGCGAAACTCCTTGGCAGCATGAACGCTCCGATTGCAAACTGCGTTGGCGTCTTGAGTGCAGTTATTCGCAATTTCGTCGGCGTCGTTGATGCTATTCGCGAGAAGAAGGAAAAAGAAGCGGCTTAATCCGTGTGAAGTTTTTGTTTAGAAAATGGAGGCTGAAATATAATGACTAGAGAAGAAATTATGCAAGCGATTGAAAGCATGACGGTTTTGGAACTTAGCGAACTCGTCAAAGCTATGGAAGAACGTTTCGGCGTGAGTGCGGCGGCTCCGGTAGCAGTAGCAGCGGCAGGTCCTGCGGCAGCAGCGGCTGAACCCGAAGAGGAGAAAACCGAATTTGATGTTGTTCTTGCCAATGTCGGTCAAGAGAAAATTAAAGTCATCAAGGCAGTCCGCGAGGCAACTGGTCTTGGACTTAAGGAAGCAAAAGCTCTCGTCGACGGCGCACCCGCTCCAGTCAAAGAGAAAATCTCGAAGGCTGACGCTGAAGCTCTCAAAGCTAAACTCGAAGAGGTCGGCGCAACAGTCGAGATTAAGTAAAAAACTTCTTGACAGCTTAAACCGTAGCAGTTATAATTGCGCCTGTCTTGATAAAGACGTGGGGTTGTAGCTCAGATGGTTAGAGTGCCTCGTTGACATCGAGGAGGTCACAGATTCGAGTTCTGTCAGCCCCACCATTTGATTTTCTAGGGCTCGCTTAACTCAGTTGGTAGAGTATCTCCGTCACATGGAGGAAGTCGTGGGTTCGAGTCCCTCAGCGAGCACCACACTTAATACGAAATTAACAGGTTGCCTCCCAAATTCGGGAGGTAACTTTTTTTGCAACGTGGACGTTGCATCCAGTGGTCGCGCTTCAGTCATCAATGATTCGGAGTTCATGCCCGCGTTCGTACGAAATGCTTGCGCATTTCTAGTTTCGTAAAAAAAATGTTTTAACAGGAGTAAGTTTCAATGATAAAGAAAATTGCCGCGCTATTGACGGCGGGAATATTTTTCCTAACGTCGCCGAGCCTAGCTTGGGCTGAAAAAAATTTGCCAGAAGAATCTTCCGAGACAAAATCAGTTGAAGAACCATTTACAACGCCCGAAGATGAAATAACACATCCACCGCTAGACCCCGCATATCACGACCCGCCAGTTTATGAAGAAGGGCAAGAGCCTCCGCAAACCGTTGAGCCGCCGCCCGTAGATGACGGCGAAGGCTTGGAGTTTTTAGTTTATCATAAGGACGGAGTGATGGCGTTTGCGATTATCGCCGACCACGAGAAATATCAACTGCGCCCCGTCGTCGCTAAGAATCAAATTCCGGGACGTGCGACGGTTTCGCAGATGAATTCGCCCGACGCAATCGCCACGATTAATGCAAGCTACTTCGCGACCAATGGAGTTATCCTAGGCAACACAAAGATTGACGGACTGACGGCGGGCACGACTTACTTTATCCGCTCGGCGATTGGAATCAGGGCGGATGGCTCCACGATTTTTGCGCGGCAGAGTTATCGCGGCGTCTTGCAATTCAACGGGGAAGAAGTCGTAGTCGACGGCGTCAACTGTGAACGCAATCCCGATTCCGTCATCGTTTACAACAGCTGGCAGGGTGCGACGACTGGCACGAATAATTTCGGCGTGGAATTCGTCGTGCAGGACGGAGTCGTTGTGAATATCTTCCGCGACAAAGGCAACAACTACATTCCGCCGAACGGATTTATCGTCAGTGTTCACGGCACGGCGGCGGAGGCTTTCAAGGGGGTTTACGTCGGCGACGCGATGACTTTCGACGAGGATTATATTAACGTGGAGCACGGCGACGACTTCAACGAGGCAATCCATATCGTCGGCGCGGGTCCCACTCTCGTTAAAGACGGGGAAGTTTACGTGACGGCGGACGCCGAGCAATTCCCAAATGATATTCGTATCGGGCGTGCGCCGCGTTCGGCAGTTGGCATCACGCAATATGGCGATTATATCTTTGCAGTCGTCGACGGGCGGCAAGCTCACAGCAAAGGTTGCACGCTCACCGAGTGGGCACGGATTCTTAAGGAAAGTTTCGGGGCGGTTGAGGCGATTAACTTGGACGGCGGCGGCTCCACGGAATTGTTTTTCAAAGGCAGTCTAGTAAATAAGCCTAGCGACGGCAGGGAACGACTTATAGCGGACGCGTTGACGATTCTGCCGAAATGATTTATTATTCATGCGTTATTATTGATTGCAATCGGGAATGGAGTTGAAAGACTTGCAAAGGTTGTTTGTGAAATTATTTTTAATCGTCGTGCTGATAATCTTCGTCACGCCGCTGAAGGTCTCAGCTATGCCAGAGATTGTACCGTTCGACCAGCTCAAAAGCGGCATGAGTGGCAAGGCTTATACGGTCGTTGACGGCTCCGGCAAGATAGAATCCTTCGACGTGAAGATTATCGGCTTGACGGACGAGGGCAAAGGCTCCAAACGCATTATCATTGCGCAGACCTCTGGCGAAGTCATAAAGCGCACGGGCGGTATCTTGCAGGGCATGAGCGGTTCTCCCGTTTACATTGACGGCAAACTTATCGGGGCATTGTCCGCCACGCTTAAGGAAATGGATCCTTACACCGCCTTTATCACGCCGATTGAAAGTATGTTGGAGCTGTGGACCCTTCCCGACCCCAAGGCGCAAGTGAATTACTTCAAAACTGCCAAGGCGGCGGAGGAAGAAAATAAATCCAACGAGTCAGAGAAAGTCGAGCCTGAGAGCAAAGACGCTTCCACTGACGAAGTTACAGAAGACATAGAAGACGCGGAGCAAGTCGAAGAATTGGACGCATTGTATATCAGCGGCTTCGACGCAAGCGGCATGAGATTTTTACAACGGGAGCTTGGCTTAAAGAATTTGCAAACGTCATCAGCAACGAAACCTGAACGCGGAATTCAACTTGATGCAACCCTTGAGCCTGGCTCGGCATTGGGCGTGGCGATTATCTATGGCGATTTCTCGTTGGGGGCGACGGGCACGGTTACTGCTGTGGACGGCAAGAGGCTTTTGGCGTTCGGGCATTCGTTCACGCATTCGGGCAACGTCAACTACTTCATGACGGACGCATCAGTTATCGGCTCGGTCAGCGGCGTCACGGGTAACGGCGTAAAGCTCGCGGGTATCGGTCATATTATAGGGCGCGTCAATCAGGATAGGGATTCGGGCATTGCGGGTATCCTCGGCACGTTCCCGGCAGTCGTCCCAATCACCGTGACCATTCACGACACCGCCCTTAACAAAGAAGAGACTTACACCGCGACGATTGCTTACAACGAAAACTTAATCCCGAAACTCGGCGCGGCGGTTGCTTATACTGCTCTTAGCAAGATGGCTGACACGACGGCGGAAAGTACTGTCGAAATTGATTTCAACATCAAGACTAATGCGGTTGCTGACGGTGAGTTGGCTCGCAAGAACATGTTCTACAACACAACGGACGTCGGGCAAGTCGCAATCCTTGAACTTATGCAAGCACTTAATCTCGTCTGTTCTAATACTAAAGAGGAGTCGAATATCTTCGGCGTGGACGTGAACATTTCATTCGAGGCGGAGCGGCGCACGGCGTCAATTATCTCCGTCACGCCCGAAAAGAAATCCGTTAAGCCCGGCGAAACAGTCAATCTTACAGTCGAGTTGCAACCCTATCGCAAGCCCGTCGAGAAAGTCACCCTGCCTTATACCGTACCTTTGACGGCGCGGCAAGGTAATCTGGCTTTGGAAATTCACGGCGGCGCACTCGTTCCAGTCAATCAGGCAATGGCAATGGCTAACGCGGGACTTGTCACGGCTGATTCAAACAAGAGCTACGAAGACAAGATAAAAGAGTTCCTCAAGACTGGCAAGAACAATCAGCTTGTCGTGGATGTCGGCGGGGCGAATGAACCTAAGACAGAAAAACAAATCCGCCAAGAGATTGCTCAAGCTAAACGGGCGCAGGCTCGGCTCAAGAAGGCGGGCATATCCTCAAAGAAAGTCGACAACAAGGTTGACACGAACTACATCATCGATAACGTCATGCGCACAACCCTTAGCGTCGAGAAGGTTTGACGGGAGGATTGAGATTTTGGAAAGATTGATTATAAAAGGCGGCAAACGATTGAGCGGCACCGTTAAAATCAGCGGGGCAAAAAATGCAGTGCTTCCAGTCATTGCGGCGACGCTCCTCGGTCAAGATAGGGCAACTTGCTTGGACGAAGTGCCGAACCTCGACGACGTGCGCACGATTAGCGAAGTCTTGCGCTCGCTCGGCGTCAAGGTTACTCACGAACCGCAGAACAATAAACTTCACGTCGACGCCACGTCGATTGAAAATATAACCGCGCCATATGATTTAGTTCGGAGGATGCGGGCGTCCTTCCTGATAATGGGACCGCTCTTAGCTCGACTGGGCAGGGCGAAGATTTCATTGCCGGGCGGCTGTGCGATTGGTACTCGTCCGATTGATTTGCACCTTAAAGGCTTCGAGGCTCTCGGCGCGAAAATTTCTATCGGGCACGGCTACATTGAGGCGATTGCCCCCGAAGGCTTGAAGGGTGCGCAGATTTATCTGGACTTCCCCTCAGTCGGCGCGACGGAAAATATTTTAATGGCGGCGTCAATGGCTCAAGGGCAAACGATTATCGAGAACCCTGCGCAAGAGCCGGAGATTGTCGACTTAGCAAACTACCTAAACATCATGGGGGCGAAAATTCGCGGCGCAGGGACGAACGTTATTAAGGTCGAAGGCGTGCCGAAGTTGATTGCCCGCGATTATACGATTATCCCAGACCGAATCGAGGCGGGAACCTACATGATTGCCGCCGCAATGACGCAAGGCGACGTTTACATTGCCAACGCCATCAGCGAACATCTAAAGCCAGTTATCGCTAAGCTAAAGGAGGCGGGCGTTAAAGTCGTCGAGGACGTGGACGGAATCAGAGTTATCTGCGACCGCCGCCCGCGTGCCGTAGACATAAAGACTTTGCCCTATCCCGGCTTCCCGACCGATATGCAAGCTCAATTCATGGCGATGCTTACCATTGCAAACGGGACGAGCGTCGTAACCGAGACTGTCTTTGAGAATCGGTTCATGCACGTCGACGAACTGCGGCGCATGGGTGCACGGATTAAAATTGATGGGCGAACCTCCATCGTCGAAGGGCAGGAGCGGTTGACTGGCTGTCAAGTCAAGGCAACGGACTTGCGGGCGGGCGCGGCGATTGTCTTAGCGGCTCTCGTGGCGGAGGGTGAAACTCAAGTCGGCTACATTCACCACATCGACCGCGGCTACGATAACCTAGTTCAAAAGCTCGTGAGCCTCGGCGCGGACATCAGGCGCATTGATAATTAACGCAAATAAAAAACGGCTGTCATTAACGATAGCCGATTTTTTTTGTCTGTAGGGAGAACTCTGGGAAGTCATGAGCAATCCTCTTGGCGCAGTCTTGGCAAAATTTATCTGCCGCCGCTCTGTTCTCGCGGAAGACTTTCTTATAGCCCCAAACGTGTGTGAAAGTCTTTTGCTTGCCGCCGAACAGCTCCGATAAGTCAGACAGGCTCTTGACTTCGACGCCGCAAAGCTCCGCGCACATGGCAAGCCACCTCTGCTCGACGAAGACCATATACGGCAACAAATCCCAACCGCTTTGATTGGGCAGAGGCTCCGCCGCCCGCATGAAGTCAAACGCAAAGTCAACGTATCGCCGCACGAAATTTTCATCGCCGAAGTAAACTAACGCCGCGTTGCACGGGTCAAGCGTCCAATTCAATTCGGCGGGCAACGTGAAGTCTTTAAGCCGGAAGTAGTTCGCGTCGGGGTAGCAGGGCAAATCGCGGCTCTCGCGGTGAATGACGGCAAGTTTTGAATCGAACGTCAGCGGCTGCCAAACGATAAAATCCAAATCAATCATCACGCACGGCAACGGCTGCTTCGACAGCGCAAAGAGTTTCGCGCCCGCCCAGAAAATTTTTTCGTCAATGCCGAGCCGCCCCCACTCGTCAAGGGAAGTGTCGACGCCGTCCCACAGCTCAAGCAGTCCCGCCTCGTCGAAGAACTTCTTGCCTGCCGTGTCCGTGTACAAAAAGATTTCGCCGTTATGTCGTCGCCACTCAAGCGCGGAAAGTATCAGCGTAAATATCTCGAAGTCGTCAAGCTTGCCCCGCGTCCGCAATGTATGAAAGGCTCTTATACTCACCAACAACACCCGCAATGACATCTGTCGTCAACGAATTCTATAAGGGTTTTAACATCCTCTTTAGCATTTGCTCCGACAGCACCGATTGTAATTTCAGTTCCCTTAGCTAATCCCAGATTCATAACCATAAGAATACTTTTTCCGTCAATCATTCTTCCTTTAGCCTTGATGTAAATTCTTGATTTTAACGAAGAAGCTTTTTGCACGAACAATGAACATGGACGCGCATGCATGCCGAATTTGTTTTGAATTGTAGTTGTCGCCTCCGCATAATAGGTATCTGCCACATAGTCATTGATAATATCCAAGCCGTAGCCGAGACCGCCCGAACTCATCGATGAGACTTCCTCCGCAGGCAACGAGCCTTCAATCAAGACCTTGCCGCGAGTCTTCGGCGCGAAGTAGAGATTACGAATCGTGAGCTTGCCGCCTTGATAAGTGAAGTCCGCGAAGAGTTGAAGCTTGCGTTCGTTGTTGTAGAGTGATTCGGCATCGTGCGGCTGGAGCTTGACGGAAAACTTTTTATCGGCGGCGAAGTCCTTAACGATTGGAATATAATCGAAGTTCCAACGCGGCTTGAAGTTGAATTGCGCGGCGTCAATGTCATAATCCTTATCGTCAAGCAGGACAGAGCCGACCGCCACGCCGCAAATCTTTTCCACACGCGCTTTGAAGTCTTCGGGCGTCTCGAATGCATTTTTCCCGCGAAGAACTTCGGCAATCTCCTTGAGCGTCGGGCGTTCGCCGAGAATTTTTTTAGAGCCGTCGATAATCTTAATGTTGTGCGACTGCTCAGCTTTAATGTTAATCGGGTGGTGCAGATAAAGTTGCACGTCCTCAAGGAAAATCTCGCACGCGTCAAAGTCAACGTCAAGTTCCTCGTCCAAGTCGATAACGGCATTATCGCACCCGACGTAAGTCACGCCATTGCGATTAAGCGGTATCCTGAACTCGCCGCCACAAAGATAAATCTTTTTATCGCCGTCTTTAATGGCGCGGACAAGTTCCTTTTGCGTTTTGACGAGCTTATTTTCCTTAGGCGTCTTCGCGAAAAGTTTTTGCTCGGCAAGTGCAGAGATTTCCTCCACGTCCTCCGCCGACAAAGTATCAAGCGGCAAGTCGAACAGCTTGCAAATTAGAATTTTTAACTCCGCGTCGCTTGCTTCGTTGCTGATTGCCGTCGCGACCTTCTTTGCCTCTGTCGTGTAAAAGTTTTCCTCGAACCACTCCTGCAAGTTCCGCTGTTGTGCAAAGTCGACCAGTTCCGCCAATGAAAAGTTTTCGACGAGCTCGCGCTTTGAATAGAACTCGAATATCGGTTTCTCAATGCTGTTCGTTGTTTCCATGTCTTGCCCTCCAACAAAAAATTAATCGCTTTACAACGATTGACCTTATGCTATAATCGTTGCCAAGCGATAGATGGTCGGCTCTCTCCTCAATGAGGGGAGGTGACGCACCATGACGAAATACGAAATCGCATCTCTGATTCTCCAGGGTCTCAATCTGGTTGTGTCAGTGCTCGCGTACCTCGACTAAGTCGGGTAGCGGGTTTGCCACCGCAAAACGGCTCTTGACCTAAATCCACACGTTTCTAACTACGGGAGAGAGCCGACGCGCCAACATCGACTCGCTCGCGCTCCGTTCATGACGGGGCGTTTTCGATTGCAATTATAAGCAATGCCCCACTATTTTTCAAGAAAAAGTTTTCTACCAGTGATAGGGTTCGTTGCGATTGATTTTGAATGCACGGTAGATTTGTTCGACGAGGACGAGCCGCGCCATTTGATGAGTAAGCGTCATCTTGGACAAAGATAATCGGAAGGACGCCGCCTGCCTGAGTTCCTCGCTCAAGCCGAACGCCCCTCCGATTGCAAATGTCAGATTGCTAACGCCGCCTAAGTTCAGCGCGGCGATTTTCTTTGCGAAGTCCTCCGAAGTCAATTCCACGCCTGAAACGTCCAATACACAAAGCCACGAATCCTTTGGCACGAGCGATAAGATTTTCTGTCCTTCCTCTTCGACCGTGCGACATTCGGGCACCTCGCGGACTTCAAGCCGTGCGAACTTCTGCAGACGCTTTACATATTCCGCCACGCCCTCGACTAAGAATCTTTCCTTGAGCTTGCCGACTACGATTAGATTTATCTTCATTGATTGGAAGGCTGAGGCATTTCTTCTAGCGTGACCTCAACAGTCTCTTCGCGTCCCTCTCTGTCGTAGCGAACTTTGACCTTATCGCCGACCTTGTGAGCCGCGACCCCGTTGCGAACGTCCGCCACAGAGTTTACGTCCTTGCCGTCAATGCTAAGGATAATGTCGCCGCGTTGGAAACCTGCACGACCTGCGGGCGAATCAATCGCGACCTGGAAGACGTAGACGCCCTTTTCAATCGACAGCTGATAACCGTAGCGGGCGGCAGTGGGCTTATCAAAAATCGTAACGCCCAGATAAGGACGAGCCACGTAGCCTTTTTCCATTAGCTCATTGACAATCGTTTTGACGGTATTAATCGGGATTGCAAAGCCCATACCCTCTACGCCGGTCGTTGCGAGCTTTATGCTGTTGATTCCGATAACTTCTCCGTCCGCGTTCGCAAGTGCGCCGCCCGAATTGCCAGGACTAATCGCCGCGTCGGTCTGCAGGAGCTTAACTCGTCTATCATTCAAGTCCAGCGTGCGATTGAGCGCACTTATAACGCCGACCGTCACCGAGCCTTGAAACTCCAAGCCCATAGGGTTGCCGATAGCGATTGCCGGTTCGCCTACGACGACTTCATCAGAGTCGCCCAGTTCAGCTGTGGGCAAGTCCTTCGCGTCGACTTTGACAACTGCAATATCCGTCATCTCGTCAGTTCCGATTAAGGTTCCGTTTATCGTGTTGCCGTCCGAGAGCGAAACGATAATCTCCTTTGCCCCCGCGATAACGTGATTGTTCGTGATGATGTAACCGTCGCTCTTGAAAATGACGCCTGAGCCGACGCCTTCGGTCTCAAACGTCCTGTCGAAGAAGTCACGAGCAATCGCTTTATTGGTTATGCCGACGACCGCCGGACCAACAGTCCTAGCCACGCGCACGGCGGGAGTATTCCTCGCGTCAGAAATTTTTGCACTGCTCTCCGGTTGATTGGGCGTCTTCGGAGCCGCTTCCGTGTGTGCCGTCTGGGTTACCGTGGACTTATCGCCCGCCGACTTATCATCGGTATCAGAGCCGCTACACCCTCCAAACGTCAACGCCGTCGCGACCGCCGCCGCACAGATTATCTTTGCTATTTTCTTAGACCTCATGCTTAACGCACCTCCGCAGTCATTGTAAATTTTGAGCCGCCGATTGTCAATTTTTATTTCGGTTAGAAAATTTCCTTGCAAAGAGGCTCTGCGTCAATTATAATTTGCCCGGCAAAACAAAATGCCCCGCGAAGTTTGCGAGGCGAGATTGCTTGAAAGCGGTTTTGCCCCTCGTATCTAGGTTTTGAAGCAAGTTTTTTGAAACGATGCTCAGCCGCTAGCCGGGTCAGGGCTTAGGCGGCTGTTTTGCTGAGGAGGAGTAAAATCGCTCCGGTCAACAATGTCACGCGGACAATGAACTTAATCACGCGCATAATCTCACCCCACTTTCCGGGGGCTTCGATTTATATTAAAACCGCCTGTGCCGCGAAGGCTTCAAGCAAGCGGATTATAGGTTTTGAGCCGTTGATTGTCAATTTTAATTTCGGTTAGAATTGACTTGACGGGCGGCGACTTGCTATAATGAATCAGCTTCAAACAACGGAATGATTTTTTTGTTAGGGAGGGACACATCATGTTGAACACAATCAGCGCGAGTTTTCTAAAGTCTTATCAAAGCGTCGTGCAGTTAGGCAATCAATCGACGACTTCAACTAAACCTGCCACCGAGCAAAATCCCGTCGCGAACTTTATGGGCGATACGACCGTTGAAATCTCCGACGAGGGCTTGAATGCTTTGGAGAACTCCAAAAACAATGACGAGGCGCAGCTTTCCGACAAGGCAAAGAGTTTCTTAGATAACCTGCGCAAGAAGTACGGCGACTACGACTTCATCGTCTCCAATGACATGGACACTTCAAAGACCGTCGGCAGCACCAAAGAGTATTCGGTTATGTTCACCGCCGAGGAGATTGAGAAGATGGCAGTCGACGAAGATTACGCCGAAAAAATGATGGGGCAAGTCGGCAGTGCCGTCGATATGCTCAAGAATCTTTCGGAAAAGGATTTGGGCGAGGGCGTGCAGTTCTCTCAACTCAGCGTCTCATTTGACAGCGAAGGCAACATGACACTCTTTGCACAGCTGGAGAAACTCTCCGCCGAACAGCAAGAACGCTTGGAGGAGGCTAAGGAGAAACGCGCCGAGGAACAGAAAGCTAACGACGAGGCCACAACCGAAAAGACGCCTGAAGACGGTATGCCAGTTGTCTTCAAGAGCGCGGACGTTGAAGCGTCGAACGAAGAAGAATTGCTCGCTAAGATTTTCGGAATCAACTGGGACGAAATTCCCGAAGAGGAAGCTCTCATCTAATCGAACATTAAACAAGAATAATTGCCGCCTCATTCTTGGGGCGTTTTTTTATATAGTTTTCATAAGCTCGTGATATTCTGTCGTCGGAAAGGGGAGTGGTTAATTTGCAAGGAGTGAGGCTTTTAGCGGCAGTGGCGGCGGCGATTATCTTGGCGACAAGTGCTAGCGGTGAATGCGCCTCGGCAAGCGTGCATGTCGATGTTCAAGTTGATACGGAATCTTCTACGCCCGTCAAGCCGAAAAAAAGAATGGTTTCCGACTATGCGGAGATGGCTGAAGGCATCTACACGGGCTTAATCGTCGATTGCAGAGGTTTGGGGCTAAAAACCGCAATGTCGCCCGTCATTGAGAATATCAACGGCACGAAGATTTATGGACACAAGAACCTTGACGTTGATAAGATTATCGAAATGGGCATGGTCGATTACATTGATAACCCCGAAGCCGTCGACCGCGCAGGGACAAACCCTCTTATCGTCAAGGCGGTTGCTCTGAAAAATTTCAACTGTGACCCCGTCGTATCGCTGGAGGATTCCAATCGGATTTTGGTTGAAAACTACGCGACGAAATTTTTAAAGGCTTTGAAAGTCGTTTTCCTCTACGATTAAAAAAATCCCCGTCACTCGCGAAGAGCGGCGGGGCAATTTTTTTATGGTAAGGTAAGTGCCAGAGGATTACAGATTAGCTTTGATGAGCGCGAAGAGTTTGGAATCGGGGGTTACGCCCGTGAAATGAGTTATCGCGGCGTCGATACCGTTTGCTTTGATGAAGTCCTGAACTTCGACGGCTTCTTTGTCCTCGACGTAATCGAACTTGAGAGCGGCGGCGATGACCTTAGCCAAAGCAACAGGAGTTTTGCCGCGTTCAATCAGTTGCATAGCCGGACTTACAAGACGGTCGCCGGCAGAGAGCTTGCGCTTGGGACCACGAGCCACGCGGGTAACTTCGTCGCTGATTTCAGGGTTCTTAAAACGGGCTTCGGTCGTCGCGACGTACTTTTGATGGACGATGGGGTCGAAGTTGTATTTATCAATCAGCAAAGCGGAAGTTTCAGCCCAGACAGCGCGGGCGGCGGCAACAATGTTCTCGTCGCGCATTGCGGAGCTTATATCGGGCAAGCCTTTCTGATACGCAAGGTAAGCAATGGAGGCGTGCCCCGTGTTTACGGTAAAGAGTTTGCGTTCAATGTACGCGCCGAGGTTGTCGACGAGCGTCATGCCTTTAATCGGGGGCAATTCACCGACGACGCCTTTTGAATCAACGTCCCATTCGGCGTAGGGTTCGACCTTGACCAAAAGTTTTTCGTCATTCTTCTGCAGGGGAACGATTCTATCAACCGCCGCGTCGGGGAAGCCAATCAGCTTATCGACTTCGGGTTTAACTTCATCCGCCAGGTTCTGATAGACGAAACCTTTAAGCACCGTGGAGCCGCCGACCATGTTTTCGCAAGCGATGATATTAAGCGGCGTCTTGTTGACGGCAATGCGTTTGGTTAGACCCTTAGCGATGTTCGGGGCGATGAACTTTAGGATATTCGGACCAATGGCAGTCGTGACAATATCAGCCTCAACGATTGCATCAAGGAGCGCGTCGAGGTTTTCGTTGCTGTTAATCGCGCTGACGTTCTCGACGAGAGTTTTTTCAGCCTCGCCGAAGATTTGCACGTTGTACTTGCCGAGCGTATTAATATCGTCGACCAAAGGAGCCGCCACGTCAACAAACGTCACGTGATAACCCGCCTGACTTAAGAGCAGTCCGATAAAGCCGCGTCCGATATTGCCCGCGCCGAAGTGTACAGCCTTCTTCATGTGATTACCTCCTACTTTAGACTTCTAAAAAATTTCTCGTCGACGGGTTCAAGCCATTCCGTCGAGACTTCCGAGCTTGCTTGCATGATTGATAAGTGTTGCATCATCTTGCCGGGTGCCGCGCCGTGCCAATGCTTGACGCCTTCGGGAACGGTGAACACCACGCCTGGTATCAACTTGACGGGTTCTTGTCCCCAGATTTGAACGTAACCTGCGCCCGCCTCCGTAACTAGGATTTGGCATGAGCCGTGGTGGATATGCCAAAAGGTATGCGCCCCGTCGATGAAGGTGACGTTTCCGACGTTCATTGATTGTCCTGACGTGAGCGGCGCAAGGAACGTTCGCCCCGTGAAATATTTTTCGTAAGCGACGTTCGGATTGCCAATCGGGAAAATTGTTCCGCCGGAGTTGGCGACCTTCACCGCGACTTCATCTGCCGACGGATAATCTGCCGCTTGAGCCTGTGCTCCGAACGCTACGAACATTGCCGCGATTAGTGTTGCAAAGAATTTCTTCATGGGCTTAGCCTTTCGTGAACATGTCGAAGAGTACTTGCGGGTCTTTGGTCGTGTAAGCCTTCTGCAAATCTTCTTCGGAGTATTCCATAGTAATCGTCGCGAGGTTCGCGATAATCGCCAAATGGTCGTCGCCCTTGCCCGCGATACCAACAATCAAATGCGCGGTGTTTTCGTCGGAGAACTTGACGCCCTGCGGATATTGCATGACAACCAAGCCAGTCTTGATGACGTGCTTTTTAACAGCGTTTTCGCCGTGAGGAATCGCAATGCCTTGACCGATATAAGTTGAGATGTCGCGTTCACGAGCCAACATGCCTTCGATATACGGCTTTTCAACGTAGCCGCTCTTGAAGAGGAGCTCGCCCGCCGCCTTGATAGCCTCTTCCTTGCTAACGGACTTCAAACCGACTTTGACATTTTCTTTGAGCAAGACGCCTTCTTTGAGAGTTGCGGCAGGTTCTTCTTCTGCGCCGCCAGCCTCAGGAGCCGGAGCCGATACGCCGCCGCCTTTCAGACGTTCGCTGATAATGTCGTAAACGTTGTTGTTGGTGAAGTCCTTAACCCAAATGTGCTCGGCTTGCGGAGAGTCCGCGCTTGCACGCTCGGCAAGTTTCTCGTGGCTGACGACGATTTGCGCGTCCTTAGGAATGTTGCCGATTGCAAAGTTCTTAACCGTGATGTTTTTGTAGCCGTCCTTCTGAAGTTTCTTACGAAGAGCCGCCGCACCTAAAGCTGAAGAACCCATGCCCGCATCGCAAGCGTAGACGATGAACTTAATGTCTTTGCCTTCGACCTGCTTTTCGCCGGCTTGACCTTTGCTAGCCGCCTTCATTGCCTTCATATTGGCTTGAGCGGCTTCGAGTGCGTCTTCCTTCTCAGCATCAGCCGCCGCAGTCGCCTTGATAAAGATTGAACTGATTGCAAAGCTTACGCCCGCCGCCGCCGCGACAGCCGCCACGTTAGCGAAGTACGCGCCGGGAGCCGTCATAGCCATAATCGCGATAAAGGAACCGGGAGCCGCAGGAGCTACGAG
>JAFQZB010000252.1 GCA_017406175.1 Selenomonadaceae bacterium
AATGAACGTCCGGACGCGGTCGCCGCTATGTTTGGATTTACTCGAAAAGAAGCTAAAGGTGAATCGGGCGACAAAGAAATAAAAACAATGCTTGAATCTTTGAATAAAGCGCAAGAAAGAATCACTGCCCAGCGTAATGCCATACAAAATCAATTTAAAGATAATTTGGAAGGTATGCCACCGGAAGTTCAAGCGCAACTGGCTCAACTTGACGCTGATTGGAAAGAAATAAACGATACAATAATGGGGCTTAACGGTTTGCGAGGCGACTATGAAGATTTTTCGGAAGATGACGAAGCAAAAAATGTTGCGAACATCGCACAAATTTTACAGATAGGCGCACAAAATGGCGCAAGTGAAGACCAACAATTCCAAGCCGTTCGTAAATGGGTACCTAAAGATAGGACAGACCTTTATGTTAGAGGTTTAATTAAGAAAGCTCGCGGCGGCTGATTTGGAGCGATAGAAATGAATTCATTTGCAAATTTATATGGAAACAATTTTGGAAGTCGGCAAACTCCGATTCGCCGTCGAAACTTTGCGGATTTGTATGATTTCACTCCTCAAAAAGAGAAAAAGAAACCTGAAGAGCAAGGGACACTTGGTTTTATTGCCGATAATCTTGCCGCCGGCGCAGGCAGAAGCATACAAACTTGGGGACAAATTTTGGAAGAGGGATTGCGTCCTGAAAACATGACGCCTTCCGAATGGAAAGAACATCAAAGCCCGCTTTTTAAGAGCATACAAGATACAGGGCGTGAAATGTATGAGCGCAACGCCCGCCAATATGAAGACAATTCTTTTGGTTATCACGCGGCAAATATTCTTCAATCCGCGCCGGAAAGTCTCGGTATAATGGCGGCGTCAATATTGGCAGGGCTTCCTTTAGGCGGAGCACTTGGTGCGGCAGGCGGTGCAGGACGTGCCGTATTAAGCTTACTGCCCAGATATGGTGATATGGCGTGGAAAGCGGCAAAAGCTTATCAGAATTCAAAAGTCTTGAAAACGTTAGTCCCTGCAAGCACAACATCTTTTGCCGCACAAGAAGCAGGCGCAGGATTGGAAGCTCTTTCCGAAAGCCAAAATGCTAAAAACGAGTACATCGATAAAGCAAAAGCCAACGGCACTTACGTCAAAGATAAAACCGAACTTGAGGCGAACGAAATCGGCGACCGAGTATTTTGGGATAACGTCGGAATAATTTCGGCATTCAACACGCCGCAATACAACATGCTCTACGGCAAACCAGCCAAAGGGCTTTTGGGGAATCTCGGACGCCTTGCCGTAGCGTCAGGCTCTGAAGGTGCAGAGGAAGTGGCGCAGGAAGTTGCTTCCGCACATGAACTGGGCGAAAACATTGACCCGCAAAGATTACGTGACGCCGCTATTGCTGGTACAACTATGGGCGCGATGTTCCACGGTGCAGGGCGTGCAGGGCAATACATTGCAAACAGAAATCAGCCGTTCGAAGAAGAGCGCAAAGCTCCTTACATCGAACGGAGCCAAAAATTTGCAGACCTTTACCAAAATGCCCGCTCGGAAGAAGCCGCTAGACAAGCTTATCGTGACGCGGAAGAACAACTTGCGAACGAACAATTTCAATTAAAAAATCTTCGTAATTGGACAAATACCATTTCGGACGGCGTGATGAGTGATGACGTTTTCAATTCGATTATTCGCAACGCTCAAAATCTCGGTTACACTCCCGAAGAAACGAAACTTGCTTTAGCTCTGGCGACTGCTGAAAGTAATGGCAATCAAGATGTTCAGTCGGAGGTCGGCGCGATTGGTGTAATGCAACTCATGCCCGAAACTGCCGAAAGTTTGGGCGTCGACCCCTACGACCAAGAGCAAAATATTTTAGGCGGCTTGAAATATCTCAAGCAACAGCTCAACACATTCAATGGCGATTGGAATCTTGCCGCCGCCGCTTACAATGCCGGAGACGGTGCAGTCAAGCGTTACGGAGGCATTCCGCCCTATTCCGAAACTCAAGGATATGTTTCCAGAATCAACGAATTTTTAGGACAAGCTCCCGATTATCAAGGCGATGAGGAACCGAAAGTTGACTTTGCGGCAGGTTTGCTGTCGGCAAGAAAATCACTCGACGGCAAGCAAATGGATAACGGAACTGTCGGTTGCGTCGAAGCCGTCACAAAAATTCTTTCTCATGTGCACCCCGAATTCAAAAAAATGGTTGATGACGGCGTTGTCAATACGGTTGAAGGAGAAAACAGTTTGCACAGCCGCCTTGAAAAAATGGGCGTTGAAATTATTCCTTTCGATGAATCAAAAATTTCACAAGGCGATATAATTTTCTACGACGGCAAGCAGACCTATCAGCATGTCTTAGTTGCAGACCATAAAGACGCGGACGGAAATTGGCGCGTTTTCGGCAACAGTAGCAGTGCCAACAAAGTCATGGAGCAGCCGCTTTATCAAGGGCAAACTCCCGCTTGGATTGCTAAAGTTTCTACCCTTCAAGGCAATGCTACTCAAAGCCGCGCCGAACAACTTTTTACTGAGCGAATTCGCGAGACAATGCGCCCTGAAAATGTTCAAAAAGAACTTTCCGAAACCGACGAAGATAGCACTGCTAAAAGTCAAAATCATCAAGAGGAATCGTCAAAGCCGCTCTTTGATTTGAATGCTCAAGACAGCACTACTCAAAAACTTTTAGAGCAATTTGCAAATGAACGTTTTGCCAAAGCCGTCGACGATAAAGATGTCCCGACCGTAAAATTTTTCAACGGCATGTTTGATGACAATTCCGCGTTCCAAGATACGCAGAAAAATCGCGAAGCTATAGTTGAACGTTACGGCGGAGAGTTAAACGAATTCATTCAA
>JAFQZB010000253.1 GCA_017406175.1 Selenomonadaceae bacterium
AGATGAAATATTTCGTTGGAATTGATTTGGGCACGACCAACAGCGCGATTTCCACTTTCGACGGGGAAAACATTCGCGTGTGGAAAAACAAGCACGAGCAAAGCGACGTGACTCCCTCGGCGATTTACGTTGATAAGCGCGGCAAGCGTTTCTACGGCAAGAAGGCTTACGAAAATTCCTTCCGCCAGCCTGAGAGTTGCGCTAAGCTCTTTAAGCGTTTCATGGGGACGAGCACGAAATTTAAACTCGTCGGCGAAGAGCTCACGCCCGAAGAATGTAGCGCGGAAATTTTGCGCGAGCTGTTTAAAAATCTGCCCGATGAGATTCGCGAGAACAAAGACGAGGTCGGGACGGTTATCACGGTGCCGGCGGCGTTTAATCAAATGCAAAATGCGGCAACACTCGACGCGGCAAAAACGGCAGGGCTTGGCAAAGTCGCGCTCATGCAGGAACCAGTTGCGGCGATTATGCGCGTCATGAAGGACAATCAAGCCGATGGGAAGTTTTTGGTCTTCGACTTGGGCGGCGGCACGCTTGACGTTGCGATTGCCGAGAGGATTTCGGGCAAGGTAAATTTCTTGGCGAACGGCGGCTTGACGATGTGCGGCGGGCGTGACTTCGACAGGGTTATCCTGAATGAATTCGTGGTGCCGTGGCTTGAGGAGAATTATTCTTTGCCAGAGGATTGGTTGACGCTCGACGAATACAAATTGCTCAAGAGCCTTTCGACGTACATGGCGGAGCAGGCGAAGATTGAGCTTTCATCTGATGAGCAAGCTAAAGTCGAGGGCGAGACGGGCATTGAGGACGAGAGTGGCGAAGAAATTTATTTGGACGTTGCGATTGACCGCGAGAGTTATTCCGCGGCGATTGACGAACTTGTTATTAAGGCGATAGAAACTGCGCGGGCGACGCTTGACAAATCGGGCTTGACTGCGGGCGACATTGACAAAATAATTTTTATTGGCGGACCGAACAACTACAAGCCGATTCGTGAAAAGGTCGTCGCCGAGTTGGGCATTGCGGGCAGTATGGAAGTTAATCCTATGACGGCGGTTTCAGAGGGCGCAGCAATTTTTGCGGAGTCAGTCGATTGGACTTCGCAGGAGCACGAGAGAAAAGCTACTCGCGAACAATCCAGAAGCGATAGCGAACTGGGCTTGAGTTTTCGTTTCGAGTCGCGCACGCCAGATAAAAAGGCTCGTATCGCCGTTGTTTGGGAAAAGGAGAGGGAAGGTTACACCTTCGAGATAAATTCTCTTGATAGCGGTTGGACTTCGGGAGTCGTCGAGTTGAAAAATAAACAGCTCGTGACGGTTCCTCTTCACAGGCGCGGCGAGAACAAATTCAGCGTGGAAGTTTACGACAAGGGCGGCGACTCTGTTTTTCTTGAGAACGATACGATTGTTATAACGCAAACTTTTGCTAACGTCGGCGCGTTGTTGGCGGCTCATTCGATTGGCATGGAGGTTAAAGAGCGGCTCGGCAGTAATATTTCGCGGCTTGATTATTTTGTTCGAGAAGGCGACACCTTGCCCGCCAAAGGTCAGAAGAAATTCCGCGCTGGTCGAAAGGTTCGTGCTGGTTCGTCTGATTCGATAAATTTCAAACTCTATCAGGGCGAGATTGCGGACAAAATCGAGGATAATCTTTTTATCGGCGCGCTGAAAATTTCGGGCGATGATTTTGAATTCGGTACGATAATCGAGGGCGCGGAAATTATTTGCAACTACACCCTTGACGACGCGGGCAGTATTCGTTTGGAAATCGAGATTCCAGCCGTAAACGAGTCCTTTTACAAGAATTTCTATTCGCGGGAGGAAGGGCAAGTCAATTTCGACAAGGCGACGGGCAAACTCAATTCCGATGGGAGAACTTTACTGAATCAAGTCCGCAATCTCGGCAGGGCGATTAAAGACGATGCCGATTACGAAAAACTTCAACAGGCGGGCGAAGTCGCGAGCACGGCAATAAATGCGAATCAATCCGAAAACGACCGCGAGGAACTTAAGCACATTGAAGAAGACTTGCAGGCGGCTAAAAAAGTTTTGGCGGACATTCGCGAAAGGAATCGGGAAAGCATTCGCCGCGAGGATTTGGACGGTTTGCGCGGATATTACTCGGATTACGTCAAGAAGTTCGCCGAGCCGCAGGAAATAACGCAACTTGAAACTCTTTTCGACCGGGCGGCAACGTTAATCGAGCGTGAAGACTCTGCTTACGAGGATACGGTTAGTGAAATTCGCGGCTTGTGTTGGAGGATAGTTTTCTATCGTGACGATGAATTTGTAGTTTATCGTTTCAACAGGCTGACGAAAAATCCCGGCGACTACGACGACCAAGTGACTTTCTATCGGCTGATGCAGGCGGGCAAAAATGCTATCGCTCAGAAGAACTTTGCCGCACTCCGCGAGATTTTCTGGGATTTGTTGGATTTGGGCGGAAGCAAGGGAGACGAACTTTTGACTGCGAACATAATCAAGGCTTGAGGCGGTGGATTTGCTTTGACCTTTGAAGAAAATCCCTTCCGCGTCCTGCGAGTTTCGATTTACGACACTAAAGCGACGATTAATGAGCGGGCTGACGAATTATCTTTTGAAGACCCCGACCGCGAAAAACTTATCGAACAGGCGCGGACAATTCTGCTCAATCCCAAAAAGAGAATCGCCGCCGAGATTCGCTATTTCGATACGGTAGACTTCAAAGATTTATTTCCACTTGCCGGGCTGAACAGGTTGCTTTATTCGTTAGACGAGATAAACGACGAGGATAATTTAGAAGCGGTTGTGGAGATGGACGCGCTGTATTCTGAATCAACGCCCGAAAAGATTCGCGATAGAATTAACGCGGCGCGGGCTGTGGCAAAGTTCCCTGCCGTCCAAAACATTGACGAGATTAAAGCAGAGCTGAAAAATATCCGTTACGAAGTGCGCGAAAGAATTCAAACGCGCCTGAAGAAAATAACTCAAAGTCAGCGTACGAAACTTGCAAACGACCTTGCAGATATGCTCCTTAAAGACAAAGAAAGCTTTGGAATCATCGTTGAGGATTTCTTCGACAGCTACCGCCTAGAAATGAATTCGTTCTTCGAGGCGACAAGAAATCAAATTATTTCGTTACTGATAAAGATTAAGCTCAACGCAAACAAAAAATTTCTTTACGAACTCTCGACTAAGGTAGGGGCATTCGCCAGCGTGGAAAGACCGCTTGATAAATTTTCAATGGCACTGGGCACAAGTAAATTCGATGACACCGAAGAAATTTTCTACACTGTGCGCAAGGCGGCGGTAGACCTGCACAACGAGAAAAATTTAATCGATGAGCCGCTCCAAGTCATGCAAATGCTTGAGCAAAATTTTTCTTACTTGCCGACGCTCGTCGAATTGGTTCGCAAGGACATAAAATTTTTGGAAGAGGAAAAAGCACGCCGCCCTACTCAGAGTTTCTTAGACGCCAAAACCGCCTTAGATAAAATTCAAGCGGAGATGGATAAACATATTCATTGCAAGAAGGGTTTTGAGCAGACGAATTTGACTTTCTATGAAGAAGTTTTCAAGCCGAACTTTGAAGTCCTTATAGTGGGACTGATGTTGCCAGACAGATATTCACGCAAGCCGAATGAGTGGAAAGCTTTAAATTCAAAAGCGGCAGCGATTTATTTGCATATGGGCACGGCGATGACTTGGACGAACCGCGCAGATTTTGCCCTTGATTGTTTCCAAAAGGCTTTGCCATACGCTGAGGCTTCGGACGATGCAGAATTAATTACCCTTGCTGTAAAACGAATCGACGAGTGGCGAAAAATTAACGAACAGATTATCGCCAACTCTAATGATGATTCGGTGGGTTGCTTCTGGTGCATAGTAATTGCCATTGTCATTTTGTGGCTTATGAGGTGAGGGCTTGCCGCTAAAAAATTATCCCCCGCACAATAGCAGGGGATTTTTGTTTGGGAAGGAGCTTTAGAAGTCTTTGTGCCCTTCAATCTTCTCCATAATCTTTTCCTCAACGTGTACTTCAGGCAAGGCTAAGTTCTCCGCCGCGAAGTTCAATGCGGTAGTGATATGCTCTTCCTTGGACGTGTCGAGCTTAGCGTCGCGGACAATCTTGGCGGCGTCCTCGACTGACTTAGCCGAAGCCTCAATCAGTTTCGCGAGCGTCTCAAGGTGCGAGTTGAATTGCTCATTGGTCATGCCTCTATCAAACAATTTAATCGTCTCCTCAAATGAAGTTAATAAAGAATGTAATCGTTAAGCTATTGATGAAGTCTGCGAACATGGAACCGACAATCGGGACGAGGATATAAGCCTTGACGGACGGCGCGAACTTGGCAGTAAGAACTTGCATGTTAGCCATAGCGTTAGGAGTTGCGCCCATGCCGAAGCCGCAAGAGCCTGCAGAGAGTATCGCCGCGTCATAGTCACGACCGAGCACGTTGAAAATTACAAAGTACGCGAACAGGAACATCAAAGCCGTTTGCCCGACAAGCAACACGACCAAAGGCAAGGCAAGTTCCGCCAACTGCCAAAGCTTTAACGTAATCATTGCGATACCGAGGAACAGCGATAAGCATATGCCGCCGATGTCGTTTATTTCGCCGATATGAACAGTGAATGCGCCGGTGAACTCGCTCCAGTTGCGCATAATCGCCGCCACAATCATTGCGCCGATATAAATCGGGAAGGTCATGCCCGTCTTTGATAACAGCATTGAAACGACGGTACCCAAGCCCATTGCGATTGCCAGTTGATAAGCGGCGGGCGCGTACATGCTCACGGAACGTTCATGTTTCTTTTCCTCTTCGACAAGCGGAGTATCGTCAGCCTTAACGGCGGTTTTCAATAGGTCCTTGCCTAAGATAAGTCGACGACCGAGCGGACCGCCCATTAAAGAGCCGGCAACCAGTCCGAACGTCGCGGCGGCAGTGCAAAGGGTCGTTGCCCCGACTAAGCCCAAATCCTCAAGCACAGGACCGAACGCGCCCGCCGTGCCATGACCACCGACCATCGAGATTGAACCCGTGCACAGCCCGATAAACGGACTCACGTTTAAGACATTCGATAGGGCGACGGCTAAGAAGTTCTGCGCAAAGATTAACGCGCACACACAGCCGAGGAAGATTATAAGAGCCGTGCCGCCGCTCCTTAGAACTTTGATATTGGCTTGGAAGCCGACCGACGTAAAGAACGCGACCATGCAAACGGTCTTCAAAGTCTCGTCGAAAGCAAAACCTACAATCCCCAACGTGTAGCAGATACAGCTGACGATAGCAAAGAGCAGACCACCGACGACCGGCGACGGGATACAAAACGTCTCAAGGAACTGGATACGCCTCTTTAACAGCGTGCCGACGTAAAGCATAACGACCGCAACCGCCAGCGTCTGATACATGTTGAATTCAATCGTGAACATAAAATCACCTCCCAAAGCTCAATCCTGACTGGCTTTAACTGATTCACTGGATTTGCCGCTGTAAATGTTGACTTTCACGCCCTGAGTCTCGTAATACTTCGCCGCGCCAGCATGGAAACTCGCGGGAATATCTTCGACGGCGTATTCAACGTTCAAGTCGGCGTTAGACGTGTTATGCGGAAGGTTCTTTGCGTTCTTTAGGACGAACTCTGTTAGGAAGGAAACGGTATCATCTTTTAAATCAGTGCTAGCGACCAAGACAGCCTTAACGCCGATGGTTTGAACGTCTTCCGTCTGCCCTGCGTAGGTGTTCGCGGGAATGGTGCAACGGGTGTAGCCCTTGTAAAGCTTCATCATGTTGTTCTGAACGTCGGGGGCGATTGACAGGAGCTTGATTTCTTTCCTAGTCGCCAAGTCCGCGATAGACGCAGTGGGAGCACCCGCCGTTATAAAGAAGGCGTCGATATTCCCGCGTTCGAGAGCCGCCGCCGCGTCCGCAAAGGACATGTAATTAATCTCCATCATCTCGAAGGTCAGCCCGTGCGACATGAGAATTTGCTCGGCATTTTGGAGGACGCCTGATTCACGTTCGCCAACGGAAATTTTTTTGCCGACCAAGTCGTTTATCTCGTTTATGCCAGAATCCTTAGCGACGATGACTTGACAAGCCTCAGTATAAAGACCCGCGACCGCCGCATAGCCGACGCCCGGACCCGCCGCCGCGAATATCCCGCGACCATTGACGGCATTGGAGAGGGTGTCGCTTTGAACGATTGCCAAATCCAAGAACTTTTCGCGCAGGAGCCGGAGATTAGCGGCGGAGCCTGCGGTAGTCTTCACGTCGAGAGCGTACTTGTTATCCGCGGCTTGAATCAGCTTTGCAAGTTCGGTGCCGTAAGCGTAATACATGCCGCCCGTGCCGCCCGTGCCCAAACGTATCGCGTTATTGCTCGCGGACTTCTCGCCGCCGCAACCGACCATTAGCGCGATTATCGGCAAGAGCAGCAAGAGTTTTAAAGCCTTCATGGTTCTGCCTCCCTTATCGTAAAATTCTTTTGTAGTTATCGGGGTCAGTGTCGCCTTCGGTATTTATGACAAAAATAATTGCGTCCGCGTCCAGCTCAAGCTTGCGGCTCAATTCGGACGAATCAAGCGCGGCATTAGCCAAAGCAAAGCCCGCACAGCCCGACTCGCCCGAAATGATTCCATGCGCGGCTAAAGTCCTCATGGCGTCGGCGGCAACGTCATCGGTAATCGTCGCGGCGTCTGCGGCGTAGCGTCTAAGAATCTTCCAGGCAAGCTCACAGGGCGTCGCACAATTCAAGCCCGCCATCATCGTTTGCCCATTGCCCGTCGCCGAATGAATCTTACCATCGCCAATTTTCATCGTCTCATAGAAACAAGCGACCTCCTCCGGCTCAACGATTGTGATTCTTGGCGGATTGTCTTTGAAGACTTCAGCGAACACAGCCGCAATCGCGCCCGCCATTGAACCTACGCCCGCTTGCAGGAAAATATGCGTCGGTCTCTGATAATTCATCTGCCGCAACGCCTCGTAAGCCAAAGTCGAATAGCCAAGCATAATTTGCGCGGGGATGTCTTCGTAGCCCGCCCACGACGTGTCTTGAATCAAATGCCAATGCTTTTCTTCAGCAAGCCGCGCCGTGAACTTAACGCAGTCATCGTAGGTCATGTCGGTTATCTCGACTGTCGCCGAGCCAGCGTCGCGAATTGCTTGCGCCCTAACCTCGACAGTGCCACGCGGCATAAAAACATAAGACTTGCAACCGAACAAACCCGCTGCCCACGAAACACCTTTGCCGTGATTGCCGTCGGTCGTCGTTATGAAAGTCATTTCGGAGAGTTCGTCGCGGCGTTGGAAGAGTTCATCAAGCGTCGGATTGCTCAAGCCAAGTTCGCGACTGATAACTTTGTAAATCGCCCAGACGCCGCCGAGCCCCTTGAACGCCTTTAGCCCGAAGCGTTGCGACTCGTCCTTAACAAAGACAGAACGAACGCCCTTAAAGTTCTTCAGCTCAATAAGCGGCGTCTCGTTGTAAACGTCAAAGGACGTGTGCAACTTGCGAACCGGTTCCGTGGTGGCTAAGGAGTAAGCCGACGTATCGACCTGCCCGCCGCGATTTGTATTGGGCATTAGCTTAATCATAGTCAAGCATCGTCTCCATATTCTCATGCAGGGCGGCAAGGTAATTCTTCAAGTCGTCAGCTACTTCGGGATTGCGCAGGGCGAATTCGATATTGGCTTGAAGGAACCCTATCTTCGTGCCCACGTCGTAGCGGTGTCCCTTGAATATGTAAGCGTACATCGCCTCGTTGCGTGCCAGCCGCTTAAGACCGTCCGTCAACTGAATTTCTCCGCCCGCGCCAGGCTCCTGCGTCTCAAGGTAAGAAAAAATCGTCGGCGTCAAAATGTAGCGTCCAAGGATAGCAATGCGGCTCGGTGCCTCTTCAAGCTTTGGTTTCTCGACTAAGTCCTTGACCTTATAAACGCCGCCTTCCACGTGCTTGCAATCGACAATACCGTACTTGTGAACGACTTCTTCAGCAACCTCTTGCACGCCGAGAATCGAAGTCTTGTACTCGTTGAAGACCTCAACCATTTGTTGGAGGACGGGTTTTTTGGAAACGACGACATCATCGCCTAGCAGGACGGCAAAGGGTTCGTCGCCGATAAAGTGGCTGGCAGTCAAGACGGCGTGTCCTAAGCCGAGCGGCTGTTTTTGGCGGATAAAGTGAATGTTAGCTATCTCTGGAATGTCGCGAACCATGCGGAGCATATCTTCCTTGCCCTTGCGTTCAAGCTCCATTTCCAATTCAATCGAGCGGTCAAAGTGATCTTCAATCGAACGCTTATTGCGCCCCGTCACGACGATAATATCTTCGACGCCAGCCGCCGCCGCCTCCTCGATTATGTATTGAATCGTCGGTTTGTCGACAATGGGAAGCATCTCTTTGGGCTGAGATTTCGTCGCGGGCAAAAACCTCGTTCCCAATCCCGCAGCAGGTATAACAGCCTTCCTTACCTTCATAAGAATCACTCCTCTTGATTAATTGACGCTTGTATTGTACAGGAGCTTTATAAATTGGGCAAGCTGAAAATTCCGCGCCATAGCGGGCATTGCCTTGGGACAAATTTTAATCCTTCCCTAATGACAACGGCGGGAAAAGTTTGTAGAATTGCCGCAGATTTAGGGAATTCAAGGGAGGAGATTCAGATGCCGTTGGTATTAGCATTAATCGGAGTCGCCCTTGATGTTCCGCATGAACTTGTTGGCGGCTTGCTGGCAATCTTCCTAGTAAGGGAGCTGGCTTAAAAGAACGTAGCGGAATGATGGAAAGTAAGCCCGTGCTCGCTTTCCGTTTTTCCTGTTTATAGGGAGGTGCAAAGGTTGAACGTTTTCTTATCCGCACTGATGATATTATTTTTTTTTCGCGGGCAATGTCGAAGCGGCAGACTTGAATGCGGATTCGGGAAAAGTCTTCGTCGCTAGAAGATTCATCACGCCGCCCCGTCTGCGCCAACCGTTTGTGCCTTTCGCAAGCACTCCTAGAAAAACTTATCCGCCACGAGTGCCAGCCCGCCCCAAGCCCCATTACCTTCCGCACGTCCCCAAGCACACTTACGACAATCGCGGAGGACGTAGAAAAAATTTCGGACCGCCTCAGGCACCGCATAGATAAGGAATGAATTCGCATGAGAAGGTTGACGAAAAATTTAATATTGGCAACGGCAGTTGTCAGCGCAATGTTTCTCGTTGACCTATCGACCGCCGAAGCCGCAAGCCTCTGCTACGAAAGAGCTTGCCCAATAGAAAAAATTTGCCCGCTGGACACGGGCATTGAGCAACAGTATTTGGACTTCTGGTCAAAGTTTCGAGATACAGTCATGCCCAGACCCGACGAGCCGCAGGATAACAATCCGCCCAAAGAAGAAGACCCCGAACCGCCGCCCAATGACGACGAGCCAGAGCCCGAAGACTAAAATTTAATCTCGAAGCCGCGTTGCACTCGACCAAAGCCATCCTTGACACGAAGATAATAAAAAGCTTTCCTTCGATAATCGGCGACAGGATCATCGCCGGTTTTTTCTTTGTAATGGAGCGTGTTTTCGGCGTGCTTGGACGTGAAGCCGAACAGAATCTTGAGCGGCAGAAGTTTCCCACGGCGAGGAATGATTGAATCGTCGACGATGTTTAGCGGATAATAATTGCCGTTGACCTTGACGAGGAGCATTGGCGCGACTCCGCTTACAAAAGTTCCGTCGGGCGGCATGGCGAGCGGATAATCGCCGTCGGGCAGTGCGACGAGTTCGCCGTCCTTTATGTAGCTTAGCGTGTTCGACGGAAAAATTTCATCGTGCCAACTGGGTGGCGTGTCAGACTTCGGATAAAGCACGACAGCGAACGCCAGCGACATACACACAGCGGCGGCGATGAAATAAAACTTCCGCGAAAATTTTTGGAAGTCCGCCTTCTGCGCGTCCAAGAGCTTTTGAAGTTCTTTAAGTTCTCTCATTGCGGCGGGAAGACGACACGATTAGAATTCTCAGCAATGTCTTTGATAACGTCCTTATCGGGCTTACCCAAGACCCAGCCGAGGATTTTTATTTCGGCGTGCGTGGCAATTTTTTGGTCGCGAACGTCGCCCGACGTGAGGCAAATCTTTTTGTAGTTCTCAAGCGTGAGTTTGTAGCGGGCGTTAATCTCCTGCAAGGAACGTAATTTGTTCGGCGGATTGTGATAGCTTGCGATTAGGTTCTTTATGTCATTGTCAGCCATGCTTAGACCTCCTCCAACTTAGATAGATAAAAATTCCGGCGGCAATCGTGAAGGCAACGACACTCGTGACTTGCGCTGACTTCAAGACGCCGATAACTTGACTGGTGTAATCGCCGCGGAGGAATTCCAGAGCGAACCTCGCGGCGGCATAGAGCATAACATACAGCGTGAAGCACTGCCCCTTAACATAGTTCGTACAGCGGAAGATTAACAGCAGGGCAAAAATCACGACGTCGAGTTGACACTCCCAGACTTCAGCGGGGAAAAGCGGTTGATTGCCGTAAGTGCGATAGGCAAGGGTGGTGTCGGGGTAAATGATTCCGTAGCCTGTGCCCGTGGGAGCCCCGAAGGCGTCGCCGTTTAGGAGATTAGCACACCGCCCCAACGCTTGACCGAGGACAATCGCCGGAGCCATAAGGTCGGCAAGATGAATCACGTCCAGTCCTTTAGTCTTAGCGTAGAGTGCGCCCGCCGTCACGCCTAGGATTATTCCGCCCTGAACAGCCATGCCACCTTGCCAAACGTTTAGAATTTCGCTGAGATGATTTTGATAGTAGCTCCAGTCGAAGAAGAAGACATCCCAAAGCCGAGCACCGAGCAGACCGAAGAAGCCGCCGATTAATCCAATGTCGACGATGAATTTTTCATAGCCTCGCCCGTCAACCTTAGCCATGAAGTAGCCGACGCCCGTCGCCAAGAAGATTGACAGACTCAGCACCACGCCATAGGAACGAATCGGGAAATCGCCGACGTAGAATAGAAACTGATGCACACGAGTCCTCCATAAAATTTTTTTGCGCCGATTATAGCACAAAAACTTTTTTAAAGGAATTTTAAACAGTGCGTCGAAGTCAACGCCGATTAATAAAAGTTTTTTCGTGGAGTGATGAATTTGGCATTTTTTCTGATAGTGCCGAGCGTCGTGATAGTCAGCGTTTTGGTAGTGCACGCGCTGGCTAATCGATTGGGTTTGCGAATCTATTACACAACGCTTTTTGCGGTGGCGGTGTTGTCGTTTATGGTCACGCTCGCAACGATATTTGTGACACCCTCAATCGGTCGAGAATTCCTCTTGCAACTTGGGCTTATGATTTCGGCGGCGGCGGCTCTCCTTACCTTCGCGAACAAATTCTTACTAAACAGACAGCTTGCCGAGGAGAAACGCTTTGACGAAGAGGTCAAGGCGGCTTACGAGGAGGAAAAGAGAAAGGCTTCAACCAAAGCCGCGACGATAGATAAATTTGAGTGGGGCGACGAAAGCTCTTCCCTCGACGCAAAAAATTTTTTACCTAAAGAACCTGCAACGACTGAAGACATATCCCTTGACGCTAAGGAACCTGCGACGCTCGAAGACATATCCCTTGACGCTAGGGAACCTGCAACGACTGAAGACATATCCCTTGACGCTAAGGAACCTGCGACGCTCGAAGACATATCCCTTGACGATAGGGAACCTGCAACGACTGAAGACATATCCCTTGACG
>JAFQZB010000254.1 GCA_017406175.1 Selenomonadaceae bacterium
AATAGGAAATGCCGAGATTTTTCTGCAAAGCGTTCGATACGGCGTCCAAACGACCATTACCACGCGCCATATAGGTTACGCGGTCGCCATTAACCTCCAAATCGACGCTTCCGACGCGTGCGCCGCCGGGTTCTTTGCGTAAATGGAATTCAATCAGCTTATAAGGCTTGTCGACATTAACATATTGGTCGCTGAATATCTGATAAATCTCATCGGGCAAAAGTTCTTTGTGTTTTCGGTCAGAAACGGCTTTAACGCAGTAACCGAAGTCCTCGCGCATCTTTTTAGGCATTTCGACGCCGTATTTTTGCTCCATAATGAATCCGACGCCGCCTTTACCGCTTTGGGAATTGATTCTGATGACATCTCCGTCATATTCGCGCCCAACATCGTGCGGGTCGATAGGTAAATAGGGAACAGTCCAGCGTTCGGGATTTTTTTCGTCGCGCCAATGCATTCCTTTAGCGATTGCGTCCTGATGAGAGCCACTAAACGCCGTAAAGACCAAAGAACCGGCATAAGGTTGCCTATCGTGGACGTGCATACGGGTTACGCGCTCATACATCTCGACTAAAGCGGGCATATTCGTAAAATCAAGCTGCGGGTCGACGCCTAAAGCAAACATATTCATTGCTAAGGTAACAATATCGACATTTCCGGTGCGTTCGCCGTTTCCAAAGAGCGTTCCTTCGATTCTATCGGCTCCAGCGAGCAATCCGAGCTCACAATCAGCCACTCCACAGCCTCTATCGTTGTGCGGGTGCAAACTTAGGACAACTTTATCGCGGAACTTGAGATATTTGTTAATATAAGCGACTTGAGCGGCGTAAACGTGCGGCAAACTCATTTCGACGGTCACAGGGATATTGATAATGGGTTTTCTGTCGATTACGGGCTCCCAAACGTCCAAAACGGCGTTACAGACCTCTAAAGCGTATTCAGGCTCGGTTCCGGTGAAACTTTCGGGCGAATATTCAAAGCGATAGTTCGCATTTGCCTTATTCGTGAGTTCGAGGAGGAGTTTTGCGCCGTCGGTAGCGATATTTTTAATCTCGTCCTTAGTCATGCGGAAAACTTGCTCGCGTTGAGCCACCGAAGTCGAGTTATAGACGTGAACGATAGCATTTTTAGCCCCGTCGAGAGCTTCAAAGGTCTTTTTGATGATATGTTCGCGTGCTTGAGTCAAAACTTGGACGGTAACATCATCTGGGATAAGATTATCTTCAATCAGGCGACGCAGGAGGGCATATTCGGTATCAGACGCGGCAGGAAATCCAACTTCAATCTCTTTAAAGCCGATTTTGACGAGCGTTTTATAAAATTCGACCTTTTCATCGAGGCTCATGGGGATAATCAGCGATTGATTGCCGTCGCGCAGGTCTACGCTACACCAAACGGGAGCTTTTGTCGGAAATTCTTTGGTAACCCAGTCAAAAATTAATTCTGGCGGCATGAAATAGCCTTTGGAGTACTTTTTATGATTTTTCAAAGTTCAACACCTCTTCGCGGGCAATTATATTAGCAACTTTGCAAATGCGCAAGTTTGCGTTATAATCAAGAACCATAAATTTTAAGGAGCTGAATAACTTGACAGTGATATTGTTAATCGTGGTAGCAGTGGCGGCGGGCGTGTACTTCTACTTAAGGGGACGCGAGGAAAAGGTTGTGCCGAAGCTTGAGAGCCGCACGGCATTTGAAATAGAGTCCCGCGACGAAAAATCCGTGACGCTTTCGACGACGATTGAATTCCGCAACGAGGGCACGCAGTCGGCAATGATAGTTGATGCGATATGTCATCCGCTACTGCCCTTTGAACAGTACGACGGCATGAACGTTCGCGGCAAAGTGGAGCGTGAGGGCGTCCCGCGTGAAGATGATTACTTCGAGGCGTTGGTTATCGAACATCAACAAAGCGTCCGGCTCGTCGCAAAGGTTACGTTGACGGCTCGCAAGGGGCTTTCGTTGCAAGAGGCAGTCGCGCACATGGTTGATTTCCCCGTGGAACTTCTTTATCGGGAAGTCGGGCGCAATCCAATGCGTTGGTCGATTGCCCGCGTGATTCTGACTGCCGATGAACTTAAGGAGAAGATATTATGAACGTAGAGATTATCCCGATAACGACCCGAATCCTCACGCCGAAGGATGATATTGTTGACGTGATAGAAGAGTACACCCGCGACCAAATCGGAGCCGACGACGTGATTACCGTTGCTGAAAGTGTCGTGGCGATTACGCAGGGCAATATCATTCGCCCGGACGAGATGCACCTAAGCAACCTTGCTAAGCTGTGCTGTCGATTCATTCCCGATTATGGTTCGTTAGCCACGCCGCACGGTATGCAAGCCTTAATGGAGAAGGAAGGAGAATGGCGCGTAGCGTTTGCATTGCTTGCGGGCTTCCTAGGCAAGGTCGTCGGTATGCGCGGGCTGTTCTATAAATGGGGCGGACGGCAGGCGGCGTTAATCGATGATGTGACGGGGACTATGCCGCCCTTTGATAAATGCGTCGTCTACGGTCCAGAAAACCCAGATAAGGTCGTTGCTGACCTAAAGGCTCGGTTGAATTGCTTTGGCGCGATGATTGCTGACGTTAATGACTTGAAGCGGTCACGTATCGTCGGAGCAACGCCAGGTATGAACGCTCAACTTGCTAGCGATTTGCTGATTGATAATCCCTTCGGCAACGCGTCGCAGAAACGCCCGATTTGTATCCTGAAGAACTTCCGCCCGTATCAGGAGGCTAAAGGAGGGACTTAACATGCCAGAGGCTCAAGCTAAAGAAAATCCTTCGCGAATCATTCCGCTGACGGCTGACGATTATATCATCATGCAACTTAAAGACCTCAAGGACGAGTTCCGCGACTCGCGCAAAGAACTAAACGCCCGTATGGATAGACTCGAAGCTAAACAGGAGACGACGCGCAAGGAACTCAACGAACGCATGGACAGATTGGAGAATCGTCAAGATAAACTCGAAGCCAAGCTGGAGACAACGCGACAAGAACTCAACGAACGCATTGATAAGGTTGACGCGAAGATTGATAAGCTAGAAGAAAAACTCGACGCGAAGTTTGACGCGCTAGCTAGCAAGATTGATTCTTCAAACAAACACGGCAACCTAATGACGACAAGTGTTATCGGAATTGCGCTCGGCGTCTTGTACGTGATTTTTTTCAAATAGCAGGAGGAGCAGTCACGATGAAAAAATTTTTACTCCTATTGATGTTGGCAATGTTCATTGGCGGCGGAGCGGCGGAGGCAGTGCCCATTCCCCTGCGCGGAGTTGTAGAAGGCTTTTACGGGACGCCGTGGACTTTTGAAGACCGTGCCGACATTCTCGACTTCTGCCGCCAAAATAATTTGAACTCCTACATCTACGCGCCCAAGGACGACCCCTATCACCGCGATAAGTGGCGCAAGCCTTACCCCGCCGATAAACTCAATGAGCTTAGGCAGTTGGTTGCCGTCGCCAATAAGAATCGAATTCGGTTTATCTTTGCCGTGTCGCCTGGGCTGGATTTGAATTACAAAAGCGACGAGGACTTTAGGCTTTTGATTCGCAAACTCGACACCATGTACAATATCGGCGTGCGGGACTTCGCGATTTTCTTCGACGACCTAAAAGACGACAAGGGCAATCATCACGAGAGCGGCAAGAATCAGGCGGAGTTCCTTAACCGCGTCCAAAAGAATTTGCGCGAGCGGTACAAAGACGTTGCGCCGCTAATCACAGTGCCGACGGAATATTATTATGAAGACATGGTTAAGGGCGGCAAGGTCAAGCCTTACACCCGCGACTTTGCCGAGACGTTAGACCCGCGGATTGTCGTCTTGTACACGGGGCGCGGCGTCGTCTGCGACAGCATAACCGATAAGGAGCTTGCCGAGGTCAATAAAATCTTCGGGCGGGAAGTCGGCGTTTGGTGGAATTATCCCGTTAATGACTATTCCCTGACGCCCGACGGCAACCGCAATGTTAAGTTGGCACTCGGCGCGATTGAGAATCTCCCTTCCGCTAAGATGACGGCGATTTTCTTTAACCCTATGGAGCAAGTGCAGCTGTCTAAGATTGCTCTGGCGACGGGCGCAATCTACGCGAACAACCCCGCCACCTACGACTCGGAGCAAGCTTGGGATAAAGTCCTGCGCGAACAATTCGACACGCTCGCCCCGGCTATGAAAATCTTCGCTGAACACTCACGGCACATGGAAAATTCTTGGGCTAAGGTTGGAGCCCCCGACGCGATTGAGTTTGCCACGTTAGCTCACAATCTGATTTACGACATGGGCAAGAAAAGTTTCGTAGACTTCAAGCCGCTTGAACTAAAGATTGACGAGACTGCTCGCGCCACCAATCTTTTGCTTAGACGCCTGCCGAGGAAATATTTAGCCGAATGCAAGCCGCAACTCGAACAGCTAAAACGAACTGCCAACGCCGATAAAGTTGCCCTTGAGTCGTTGAAGGCAGGACGCCTCGACCCGACCTTGAAGATACTTCGCGAAGAGATTGCCGCAAACGAAAAGCAAGCGGTTATCTCCGAAGAGTCCGCCCGCAAGTTCATCGACGACGTTATAAAGTTCTTCGACGAGCAAGACAGTAAGTCACGCAAACGAAAATAAATTACGCGGACGATTTCCCGCCGAGGAGTCGCCCGCGTTTTTTTATGTCTTTGATTCCTCCGGCGGAAGGATGCCCGCCATGCGCAAGAGGTATTTGGCGTTAGTCGTGTGCGTGCGTCCCTTGCGCAGCTTGAAGTCGAATTTAATCTCGTCGTCGATGTAATACTCCTCGAAGTGCGCGTTGGATATGCGCGAGTCCTCCGAGACCATGTCGCAAAGTTGGAAGTCGTGCGTAGTGACTAGCGTTATCGAGTGTTCGTTAGTCAGGCGGCGGATTGCCTCCTTAGCACCAATCACGCGGTCATTGACGTTCGTGCCTTTGAAAATCTCGTCAATGCAGGCGAGCATCGGCAGGTTATTTTCCGTGTACTCAATCATAGACTTAATTCGAAGCAGTTCAGCGTAGAAGGTCGAAACGCCCTGGCTAATGTCGTCGTTGACGCGGATTGAAGTCATCACGGCGAGACGGCTGACGGCAAAACTTTTAGCGCAGACCGGAGCACCAGAATACGCAACCATCACCGCCGCCGCTAAAGTCCTAATCCAAGTCGTCTTGCCGCTCATATTCGCGCCCGTGATAATCGTCGTGCCCGCTTTAAGTTCAACGTCATTGGGCACGCCCTTAGCGTCGGCTACCAATAAACTCGTCAAGCCCTCAACCTTAAGGTGCGGTTCGGCGTCTTCGTAAAAGGTCGGGAAGCAGTAAGTTGTTCGTGTCTGACCGATTGACGCAAGCGAGATTAGAACTTCCACCTCGGCGAAGGCGTCAAGCCATGTACGCAAGTGATTAGCCGCATCGACCCGCCAACGCATGAACGCTACAACTAAGAAGAAGTCCGATAAGAACAACGCGTTGCCGAGGATAAAGAATATCGGGTTTTGCCGAGCGTTAGCCGCGTCCACGAGCAATGATAGCGTTCTTAGCTTCTGTGCGGCGGACATTTCGTCGGTTAAGATGTCGCGTATGGCAGTCAATCTCTTCGACGTGAAATTAGTTGATTCTAGCCGTTCAAATATCGCGTGATACAATCGTAGCTCCTTGGAGATGATTTTGAGCGGCGCGAGCAATTCATTGACGGCGGGAATTGCCACGACAGCGACTGCCAACGAAATCACCATGACGAACAGCGGCAAAAGTTCATCAACAAGCCCATGCCACGCTAGGAAGGTCGACGCGATTAAAATCAGCGGCATGACGAACCGTAGCAGATAAATTTTTCCGAGCGGCGGCAATTCCTCTTCCACGCTTACGATTAGTTCGCTGGTGTCGTGATTGTTGGGCATGAGCCGCGCATAAGCCTCAAGGTCGAGTGACAGCCGCGGACGTTGTAAAATTTCAGCGACGCCTCGTTGACGGTTCCTAACCTCGTTTAGGTCGGGCGGCTCTGGATTAAAGGCGGCGGCTAGTAAATCCCTTCCGCGCTTCGTCCGAGCCGCGCAGATGTATTGGAAGATTGAGCCTTCGCCGAAGATATGCAAGTCCACGTCTTGCGGGCGATTGTTCTTCAGGTAAATGCCGCCGTCATTGGAACGCTTGCGCCACGTGCCCCGCGCCCTAGCAATGTACGAATTCAGCACAGTCAGCCGGCTCTTTAGAAATCTTTTACGCCGCCTCAAGCGTTCGTGATAATTCATCAGCCGAATAAAAATCATTGCAAGCAACGCCGCCACGATATAAAGGTAATGCAAGTTCATATCCCAGCCGACAGCAAAGCTCACCGCCGCCCCAAGGAAAGTTATCGTGCGGGCGGCTACAACTCTTTTCTCGCGCTTATGCAAGGTCTTCTGTTCGGCAAGGTCAATCTCTCGTTCGTTGTCGTAAAATGCTCGGTTCAAGTCGTCACCTCTAATCTTTCAGTCGATAAAGATTTATTATTTGTCCGTAAAGCTCCATTAGGCCGACAAGAGTATATCTATCTGCGAGAATTTCTTCAACAGCAGGGTGCCGTTGTCGGCGAAAATTCCAATCCCAATATTCTATTTCCTCTCCTGTAAACTCCTTCTCCAACGCGCTGTAAAGTATCCACTTCGGATAATCGCTTTTGACGTTTTGAACCCACTCCGCTATCACCGCTGGATCATAAAGCCCGAATGCGTTAGTAATATTTCCGAAAAAGCGGCACCGTGGATAGATTCCCGTCTCCAAGATAAAATAAGACATTATGTTTCCTTCACCATAAAAAACAACGGACGTTCTCTCCTGCGGTTTAATATAGTTTCCGAGCTTTTGCATATAGTTCATCTTATCAAGGAAGCGTTCTTGATTTTCCGTTGAATTGGCGGTGTAAAAATGGTCGACGAGAAGGGCACTTTGAAAGAGCACGTACAGCGACGTTATTACGGCGATAAACTTCCAAAAAATCCTTTTTGATGTGAAGCCTTTCATATGCCACGAATTTTTTATAGTCGGCAATACGTTGCATTTCCATTCGTGAAGGACGGCGAATAATATCGGCAACACTGCCGCAATCAATTCAAGATACATTGGGATGGGTCTAATTTTTATAAACAAGAAAAACATTGTAATGCCGATAAAAAGTCCGCTCCATGCCAATTTGTTGCCGAGATTCTTTTTGAGCAAACAAATGCTCGCGCTAATCATCAAATACAGCGCACCAAAGTGAATGACGGCGTATGATGCCATATATTTCAAATGTTCGGTGGAATCGTCGCTGTAAGTTGTAGCCAGTTTTGTGTTGAACAGAATCGTTCCGTAGAGCATATCATAAAGTGCACCGTGCGCCGCGAAGTAAATCACGAACGGCAGACAGATTATCGCAAAGCCCGCTAAGAAGCTCAAAACGTTTTGGCAAATTTTTTTGAAGTCATGCGCCTGCAGAAGAAATATCAGCGTCAAGAAAACGTAACAGCAAATCGGAAGTCCGTTAGTCGTGCGCAATAATACACAAGCTCCGAATCCCAAGCCGTATACGAATCCTACAATCGGCGGGCAAAAAATCTTTCCTAACTCCGAAGTTTTTAGACCGCGCAAGAAAAAATATGCCGCCGCCATTAAGAAGGGCATGGAATATTCTTCGGTGCGATTGCCTTCAAGAAAAACGGAGGCGCGCCATAAAATCATCGCCGCAAAAATTATGAGCGTTGCTCGTTGCGACCAATACAGTTCGACTGCCCGCCACATGAACAGGAACGAAAAATACATGAACGGGACTTGCAAAAGAAAAATTCCTTCACGCGGATAAATCAAGTAGCCGAGCGCGTTGAGTGCAAATAATAACGGTCCTTTGTTCTCAAAGTTGTTTACATAGGGAAGCAAACCTTCCATCCAACCTTTGCCGCCTACTTGAAAAATTGCCGAGTCACCACCCCAAGATGAATAAAGCGGGCTCGTCGAGTAGGAAAAGAGATAGAGGAACAAAACGCTTGCCAAAAATATCGTGATATGAAAAGTCTTACTGCCCGAAAAGATTTCTTTGATTAAATTCACCTTGCTACCTCCCAAAAATTTCTTCGGGCATTGTAGACTGATTGCCGACCGAATGCAAGCCGACGCCCAAATTGACAAGCTCCAAGCGCGAAGGTAAAATACAATCCATTACTTGCAAAGGAGATAATCACATGAAGGACACAGTTAAAAAGGTAGCACTGGCTTATAGCGGCGGGCTCGATACGTCGGTTATTATTCCGTGGCTCAAAGAGAATTACGGCTGCGAAGTCATAGCGGTTTGCGCGGACGTGGGGCAAGGCGACGAACTTAACGTTGTTCACGATAAAGCTTTGAAGTCGGGCGCGTCCAAAGTCTTCATCGCTGACCTTACCAAAGATTTCATCGAGAACTACATTTTCCCGACGCTCAAGGCAGGCGCGACTTACGAGGAGAAATATTTGCTCGGAACTTCGTTTGCACGCCCGATTATCGCTAAGAAACTCGTTGAGGTTGCATTGGCTGAAGGTTGCGACGCCGTGGCTCATGGTGCTACGGGCAAGGGCAATGATCAAGTACGCTTTGAACTGACGGTTAAGGCATTGGCTCCCGAACTCAAGATAATTGCTCCGTGGCGTGAATGGGAATTGGATAGCCGCGAGGCAGAGATTGAATACGCCAAAGCCCACGACATACCGATTGCCACGGCGAATAAGACTTACAGCATGGATAGAAATATTTGGCACCTGTCGCACGAAGGCTCCGATTTGGAAGACCCTTGGAACGCTCCGCAAAATAAAATGTTCTTGATAAGCTGTGCGCCCGAAGACGCCCCCGATAAGCCCGAAGAAATCACCGTGGACTTTGAAGGCGGAATCCCCGTTGCCGTCAATGGAGAGAAACTCGGCGCAGTCGAACTGGTCACGAAGCTAAACGAGATTGGCGCACGTAACGGAGTTGGCATCGTCGACATCTGCGAAAATCGTTTGGTCGGCATGAAAAGTCGCGGCGTCTACGAAAATCCCGCCGGCTCAATCCTCTACTACGCGCACCGCGAACTTGAATATCTCTGCCTAGACCGGGCGACCTTCCATTTTAAACAGCACGTGGCGATTAAGTACGGCGAACTTGTCTATGACGGCATGTGGTTCTGTGCTCTGCGCGAGGCTCTGGCGGCGTTCGTCGACAAGACGCAGGAAACTGTCACCGGCACGGTTAAGCTTAAACTTTACAAGGGCAATATCATTTCGGCGGGCGCGAAGGCTCCTTACTCGCTTTATAGTCAAGAGTTCGTGACGTTCGAGCATGACGACGTTTACAATCAGGCGGACGCTACCGGCTTTATCAATCTGTTCGGACTGCCGCTTAAGGTTCGCGCACTGGTGAACAAGAAATGAGCGATAAACTCTGGGGCGGACGCTTTGAACGTTCAACCGACGAGATGATTAACGAGTTCCAGGCGTCGATTGACTTTGATAAGCGCATGTATCGCGAAGACATTCAAGGCTCAATGGCTCATGCTAAAATGCTGGCGGCGCAGGGAATCATCACGGACGACGACGCTAAGAAAATATGCGCGGGTCTGTCGGAGATTCTCAAGCAGATTGACGCGGGCGAGTTCAAGTTCAGCGTTGCGCTGGAAGATATTCACATGAACGTTGAGGCGGCATTGACGGTGGCAATCGGAGCGGCGGGCGGTCGACTTCACACGGCACGCAGTCGCAATGACCAAGTCGCCCTTGATACTCATCTTTATATGCGTCGTCAGGTTCGTGAGGTTCAGCGTTTGATTCTAGACTTGCAGACGGAACTGGTTAAAGCCGCTGATAAAAATCGTGACGTAATCTTTCCCGGCTACACGCACCTGCAACGCGCTCAGCCGATTTTGTTTGCTCATCACTTGCTAGCCTACTTCTGCATGTTGAAACGGGATTGGGCACGCTTTGAAGGCGTCCACGACCGAGCAGACATTATGCCGCTGGGAGCGGGAGCGTTGGCGGGCACGACCTTTGACATTGACCGCGAGTTTGTCGCCCATGAGTTGAACTTCAGCGCGATTTATTCAAACAGCCTAGACGCCGTGAGCGACAGGGATTATCTGCTGGAATTCTTATCCGCCGCGTCAATCGCAATGGTGCACCTGTCGCGCCTCAGCGAAGAAATAATCCTCTGGTGCAGTCGCGAGTTCTCGTTCGTGGAATTGGACGACGCACACTGCACAGGCTCATCAATGATGCCGCAGAAAAAGAATCCCGACGTGCCAGAGCTTGTACGCGGGAAGACGGGACGAGTTATCGGACACTTAATGGCGTTGCTGACGACGGTCAAGGCGTTGCCGCTTGCTTACAACAAAGACTTGCAGGAAGACAAGGAAGGAGTCTTCGATGCACTCGACACGCTGAAGTTTTCGTTGGCGGTCTGTGCACAGATTATCGCGGGCATGAAAGTTCGACGTGAGAACATGCGCCGCGCCGTCGAAGAGGACTTCTCGAACGCCACCGACCTTGCCGATTATCTGGTTAAGAAGGGGCTACCCTTCCGGCAAGCGCACGAGGTCTCCGGCAAGCTCGTCCACCATTGCATTGACAAGAACATTTATCTTAAGGACTTGACGCTTGAGGAGTTTAAAGAGTTCTCGCCGCTATTCGAGGCTGACATTCACGAGGCGATTAAGCCTGAAACGTGCGTGGCGGCTCGGAACTCTCAAGGCGGCACGTCTTATCAGCAAGTAGACGTTCAAATAGCCGCCGCTAAGAATTGGATTAAAGCTCATGGAAACGACGATTAACGATATGGTCTTCGAGTGGGACGACGAGAAAAACCAAATCAACTTGCGCAAACATGGCGTAGACTTTATCGACGCCGCTCAAGTTTTTTTCGACGAGAACCGAATCGAACAGCCCGATGAATTCCATTCTGACGACGAAGACCGCTGGCAAGTTATCGGCATGGTTGAAGAAATTTTATTCGTCATTTACACCGACCGCGAAGACAAAACAAGAATTATTTCAGCACGAAAGGCTAATAAAAGAGAAAGGAGAATTTACTATGGCAATGGTGACTTACGTTTTGCGTAAAGGGCAACCGCTGACAGAAGAGCAAAAAAAACGTCTGGAAGCTCTAAAGCAGATGAGCGACGACGACATTGACTATAGCGATATTCCGGAACTGACCGACGAGCAACTTAGCAAATTCAAGCGGGTGAATCCTCGGCGCGATAAAAAGGTTGCTAGCTGATAGGCGGCAGGAAAAATCACAGCGGCAATAGAATAAGGCTTGGCGATAAAAATTAACGGAGGGAAAAGTTCTGACATGAAAGACTATCAAAGCGAATTTATAAGAAACGTAGCGTTCTGCGGTCACGGTCGCTCAGGCAAGACGACTTTGCTTGAAGCGGCACTTTTCGACAGCGGAGCAACCACACGCCTTGGCAACGTCGATAACGGGACGAGCGTCCTTGACTTCGAGCCGGAAGAGAATAAGCGCAAGATGTCAATCAGTGCCTCGTTGGCGGCGGTCGAGTGGAAAAAGAATTTCAAGATTAACGCAATCGACGTGCCTGGCTTCCCGGATTTCGTGGCGGAAATGCACGGAGCACTTGCGGCGGCGGACGCGGCTGTTATCGTGGTCAGTGCTAGTGCTGGCGTCGAGGTCGAGACGGAAAAGGCTTGGGCACTCGCCGAGGGTTTGAATCTGCCGCGGGCGTTCTTCGTTACCAAAATGGATAGAGAACATGCCGATTTCGAGAAAGTCCTTGCTCAGCTCCGCGACAAGTTCGGCAATAGCGTCGTGCCCGTGCAAGTCCCCGTCGGCAAAGAGGACAGCTTTAAAGGCGTCGTCGATTTGGTTAAGGCGTTCAGCAAAGTTGCCAATGATGACGAACCGATTGACGCGGCGGCGGTGGCTGATGAAGTCGAGGATTTGCGCATGGAAATGCTTGACGCGGTCGCCGAGTTCAACGAAGAATTGATGATGCAATACCTCGAAGGCGACGTTGAAGACTTGGACGAGAAAGAAATTTCCGAGGCGTTGGCTACTGGCATTCGCGAGGCTAAAGTCTTCCCCGTGTTCGTGGGCAGTGCGCTTAAAAATATCGGCGTGAAGAAGTTCCTTAACAGCGTCGTAGAATTCTTCCCCGCGCCCGACGCCAAGGAGTATCACGGCATTAATCCCAAGAGTGATGAGCTTGTCGAACGCAAAATTTCCGAGCCGTTCAGCGGACAAATCTTTAAGACGATGGTTGACCCGTTCGTCGGGCGTATGTCTTATGTGCGCGTGATTAGCGGCGACATGAAGGGCGACGCGACTTATCAACTTATCGGCGCGGACTCGGAAGGGCAAGAACGTTTAAGCGGGCTGTTCACTATGCAGGGCAAGAAGCAAATCCCCGTCGACGTGGCGCACGCGGGCGATATTGTCGTTACCAGCAAGCTTGCAAACGCTAAGACCAGCGACACCCTTTGCGACAAGGCGGCTCCGATTAAGTACGAACGCATTCAATATCCCGAACCGATGCTTGCTATGGCGGTTACCAGCGAGAAGAAGGGCGAGGAAGATAAAGTTTTCAGCGCGATAACCCGCCAGCAGGACGAAGACCCGACGATTTGGCTAGTCAAGAACGCCGAGACTAAGCAGACGATTCTTAAGGGCGTCGGCGAAGTTCATCTGGACATTTTGAGCGATAAGATTCAACGCAAGTTCGGCGTGAAGATGGTTTTGGGCGAGCCGCGGGTCGCTTATCGTGAGACCATTCGCAAGGAAGTCGAGGTTCAAGGCAAGCACAAGAAGCAATCGGGCGGGCATGGGCAATACGGCGATGTTTGGTTGCGTATCGGTCCGAACAAGGACGCTAACCCCGAAGTCAATAACGGCAATGTTTGGTCGGAAAGCATCTTCGGCGGCAGTGTCCCGCGTCAATACTTCCCAGCCGTCGAGAAGGGCACGCAGGAGACTTTAGCGGAAGGAGTCATCGCGGGCTATCCCGTCGTCAATGTCAGCGTCAATCTTTATGACGGCTCCTATCACGCGGTCGACAGCTCCGAAGCCGCCTTCAAAATGGCTACGTCCATCGCGATTAAGAAAGGTATCCTCGCCGCCAACCCGATTCTGCTTGAGCCGATTGACGAGATAACCGTCCTCACGCCCGAAAACTACATGGGCGACATTATCGGCAACCTCAACAGCAGACGCGGCAAGATTCTAGGCATGGACCCCAAGGGCAAGGGCATGACCGAAGTTAAAGCGTATGTTCCGGCAAGTGAGCTTTACAAGTACGCGACGGACCTCCGCTCGCAGACTCAAGGCAGGGCGTCTTACAGCTTGAAGTTCGCACGCTATGAACCAATGCCCGATAAGCTCGCCGAAAAGATTATCGAGGAGCACAAAGCCGCCCAAGAGAAATAAACTTATCGCACGACATAGAAAATCCCCCGTACAGAATTTGCGCGGGGGAATTTTTTTATTGCCGCCGCCTCAAGCCGCCTGCCGATAGTCCACGATAAAAATCTTGCTCGCGACCTTCTTGTAAGCCGCAATCAAGTCCTCGACCTTCTCAAGCACCGACGCCGCAAAGAGAATCTCGCCGCACTGATTGCACTTCCAACACGGGACGTTTTCAACGATTAGATAGCCCGTCTCCAACTTTGCAAAATACGGTTCAAAGCTCTCGTGCATCGTGCCGCCCCTGCATACCAAACAATTCATAGCTCTTGCCTCCTAACTTTAAAATCGTCGCTCCACTTGTCCGCGTCGGGGAAATAAGCCGTGATTATCCGGCTTGCCGTGCCCTCGTCACTCAACACCGCGTGAATAATTCTTCCGTGCAAGTCCTCGCCGACAATCAAGCAACTCGGATACGGATAGTCGTCGGGGTATTGCTCAATGACTTCGCCGACCTGCACCGCGTGGAAAACGTCCCTTATGCTTATCCCGCGCTGACGAAACCTATCCGCCGCGTGATTCGTCGCAAACACCCGGTCTCGTGCGCAATACTCCCTTAGCCGTTCAATCATCGCGCCGCCTCCGAATCAAATCTTCACTGCGATAAGCAAAATAATTCTCGTAGAAATAACTCGCGTCCAAACCCTTCATGAATATTTCGCGGTCGTTGATTCTTTCCGTCAACGCGGCGGCAAGCAACTGTTTTATCTCCGTGTCGTTTATCGGACTGCGTTCCATTGCCTGCAAGTAAGCGTTCTTGTCCACGCGGCTCCAATCAATCACGCGTCCGAGTTCCTGCCGCAACATATCGTCTAGCCAAAGCCGCATACTCCGCCCGTTGCCCTCTCTGAACGGGTGCGCAATGTTCATCTCGACGTATTTGGCGATTATCTCTTCAAACGTCCTCTGCGGCATTTGCTCCACGCTCAAGACCGCCTCCCGAAGATACAACGCCGACGCAAACCGGAAATGCCCCTTGCTTATGTTCTCGTTGCGGAGCTTGCCCGCGAACTCGTAAACGTCCCCGAAAAGCCGCCGGTGTATGTGCGCCAGCTTATCGAACGTGCCCGCCGCCATTCGCCGCAACTCGTCGCCCTGCCACAGTTCAATCGCTCGCCGCTTGCTTAGCCGCTCTTCCTCCCGCGCCAATTCTATCGGGTCATCTAGCTTAAGTTTATTCCTTAGCGTCATTGCCGCCTCCGAATCATGCCGCCTTGTTGTAGTCGATAATCGATACTTCCTGCATGAACTTCTTAGCCTCATTGACGATTTCCTCCAAACGCTCGGCAACCGCGTCCGTAAAATACTTCTCGCCGCACTGGTCGCACTCCATGCACGGCACATTTCTAACGATAATCAGATGATTTTTGAAATCCACCACATGAGTTGTCGTCGATTCGATTAAATCTCCGCCTTTGCAATACTTACACATTATCTTTGCCTCCTCGTCTTCAAGTCGTCCATAAATTTTTCCGTCGTCGGCTCATACGCGGTTATCAGATATAAAGCCTCCTCGTCAAGCCCGCACACCACGTGAATTATATCGCCTGTAAGCTTACGTCCGAAGATTAACGCGCTCGGCTTGGGGTAATCGTCTGGATACGCTTCGATAATCTCGCCGTGCATTATGCAATTCTTCACGTCGGCTATCGTAATGCCTCGCGCTTGCATTCTTTTGAGTCCGTGCGCCGTCCAATGAATCTTGCCTTCAATGCAAAGCCGCCTGAACTCGTCAATCATCGCCCCGCCTCCTGTGCCGTATCAATATCCTTGCATATGTCGGCTTGCCGTTAATCGCAACTCTTCCACCAACTAAGAATTCCTTTGGAACCGTGTATCTATCAAGACCGACAATCTCGAACTGTTCAGGGCAATATTTGTCGAGGAAAGTAATCGGGACGCCCATGACGCCTTGATAGTCAGCAGGTATCGCGCTGGTGGCGGGCACTTCTATTGCGTCGTAGTTATCGTAGCGTTGAAAGCCCACGCCGCGTAATTTGTGATGAAACTTCTCGCATTGCTCGTAAGTCATAAGTGGCAAAGGTTCATGTCGCTTGCCGTGCTCCAAGTTCGTCAGCCAGATTGACGGCGAGTTTTTAAAGTTTTGTCCGTCAATAACCTTGTCGACGCATTCAGCATTAGCAGAGACAAACCACATGCCGCCCGTCCAAGGTCTTGCGCCGCTCCAGATTTTGTTGTGCATGATAAGCGGGAAGACTTCCTTATAAGTGACGCAGTTCTTGTTGCCGATGATTAGGAATTGTTTGCCGGCGTCGAGAATCCACTTGAGGAAATCGCGGAACATGCTAAAGGGCGGGTTCGTGATGATAACGTCAGCCTCGTCGCGCAGGGCTTTGACTTCAGCGGAACGATAATCGCCGTCGCCGTCGAGGTATCGCCAACTATCTTTGAGCGCGTCAAGAGGACGATTGACTGCGGCAAGGTCTGCGGCTTCCAATTGAAAAATTTTGCCGTGGGAGAAGTCTTTGGAGCAGTCGAACTGCGGCAAGTCTTTATCGTCGAAGAGGTCGCGCATTGGCTTGTAGATGAACTTTTTCTTTTCGGCGGCGTAGCTGGTGGAGATTAACCGCTTGAGTCCGTAAAGTTTAAAGTTCATCGTGAAGAACTTAGTAAAGTTGCTCCACTGCGGGTCGTCGCAGGGAAGCAGGACGGTCTTGCCGCGAAGGAAGTTTTTATCGTAAAGGTAGTAGCAGTTAAGCTCGTTTTGAATGTCGTCGTATTGCGTGTAGAACTCGTCGTTCTTGCCCTGCGCCGCCAAATTTAGATTGTTATTGCTCGCCATGATTCATTCCTCCGAAAAATTTCTTCCGCGCCTTGCGCAAGTCGTTGCTGAAGCGTTCTTCCTCGCTGAAAATGCAACCGCAGTAGTTTTGCCGATAAAGTCCAAGCTCTAAGCTCAAGTCAATGCCTTCCTGCCAGCCCGTGCGGAAGTCCTCATAAAAAAATTTTACGCCGAACACGTTCGCGAAGTGCCCGGCGATTTTTTTTATCTGCTCGTGGTTCTGGTGCTTGCTGTAAAGGAGCGTCGACGTAAAAAACTCAAAATTATTCTCTGCGGCGAAGCGTGCCGCCTCACTCAATCGCCACGAATAACAAATCCCGCAACGTTTATGGAATCCGTCCGCAAATTGAATCGTATCCTGCTCATCGACGACTTTTAGAACCTTCGCTAGGTAATCCCGCAAGCCGTAATGATTTTCCGCGAAAAATTTTATCCCGACCTTCTCGGCGAACTCCCGCGCAGTCTTCAATCGTTGCCGCCACTCTTTGTAAGGGTGAATGTTCGGATTGAAGAAGTAGCCGACCGGCTCCAAGCTCTCTTCGCGTAGACGTTTGGTCGGATAGCACGCGCACGGGGCGCAACACATATGCATTAAAATTTTCATCAGTAAATATGGTACTCCTTCCACGGGATTTGGTCTAGGCGAATCGAACGCAGGAATGCGACAATATCTTTGCGTCCGTAATAGTGCGGCGTGCCGTTTGAGTCCTGCGACATTAAAATTATCGGCATGTTCGGGAAGTATTGCATTAGATGATTGCGAACGCGAATCGCCCGCGATGTGTAATTGGTCACCGTCCGATTTACTACGACTATTGCGAACGTCACGCCCTGTTCTATGATGACTGCGCCTTGAATTTTCATTTTGCCCGCCTCCTTGCTAAAGATTTTGTTCGATTATAAAATAATCCCGCTACAGTGTCAAAAAAGTTGGGAGGGTTCGTTTTTATGAAGCTCAAAACGTTTGCGGCGATGATTTTAATCTTTTCTGCGATTTTAAGCGGTTGCGGCGGCGAAAAAACTTCTTCCAACCCTCAAGAACTCTTAAACGTCTCCTACGACCCGACCCGCGAACTTTACGCCGATTACAACGAAATTTTTAAGCGTCATTGGGAAAACGACCTCGGCAACGGCAAAATTATCTTAAATCAGTCCCATGGCGGCAGCGGCAAGCAATCTAAATCAGTTATCGACGGCGTGGAGGCTGATGTCGTGACCCTCGCCCTTGCATACGACGTGACGCAAATTAAAAATGTCGGGCTGATTCGCGGCGGCTGGCGTAAAGAGTTCCCTGATAACTCCTCGCCGTATACTTCAACGATTGTTTTCCTCGTTCGCGCCCATAATCCTAAAAATATTCGCGATTGGGACGACTTGACCCGCGACGACGTTAAAATTGTCACGCCGAACCCAAAAACCTCCGGCGGTGCCCAATGGAATTACCTTGCCGCATGGGAATTCGCCCGCAGAAAGTTTGATGGCGACGAAAACCATATTAAAGACTTCATGACGAAACTTTTTGCTAACGTCGTGGCTCTCGATGACGGCGCACGCGGTGCAACTAAAAGTTTTGAGGGCGGAAAAGGCGATATTTTGATTGCGTGGGAGAATGAAGCCTTGCTCGCCATGAAAATTTATCCCGATGACTACGAAATTGTCACTCCGAGCTTGAGTATCCTCGCTGAACCGTCCGTTGCCATTGTCGATAGCGTCGTTGATAAAAAAGGTACCCGCGAACTCGCTGAAGAGTATTTGAATTACCTTTACTCCGACGAAGGGCAGGAAATCGCCGCCAAAAATTTTTATCGCCCGCGCAACGAAAAGATTTTAAAGAAATATGCTGACGTTTTTGAGCCGCTGGAACTTTTTACGATTGATGAGGCGTTCGGCAGCTGGGTTAAGGCTTACAATGACCATTTTGCCGACGGCGCGACATTCGACCAGATTTATACGCCAAAATAACTTTGCAAACTCAAATCCGCCTTTCGAGGCGATTTTTTTTGCCCATTTTACAAAATCCTGTATATGGGATTTCGTAAATCACACCTCCAAAATCACCCTTGATTTTTGTATGTGCCGAAAAACCCGCATTACGGCGCGATACAAATTCCGCCATAGCGGAAAACGTAATTTGAACCTCAAATCGTCCCGCAAAATCATTTTCAAGGCTCCAAAAGCAATTTCAGACGTTCAAAACAATAAAAAACCCGTCGTTCGATTGAGCGGCGGGATTTTCTTACTTTTTTTCGATTTGGGCGACGCTTTCAACGTGCGACGTAAACGGAAACATATCAACGGGCTGAATTTTCTTCGTCCGATAGCCTAGCTCGTATAAAATTTTCAAATCGCGGGCTAAGGTCGCAGGATTGCATGAAACGTAGATAATTTTTTCCGGATTCATGCCCGCGAACGTCTCCAAAACCTTTTTATCGCAACCGGCTCGCGGCGGGTCGACTATAACCACGTCCGCCGGCTCAAAAATCCTCGGAAGTACCTTCACGGCGTCGCCGACGATAAATTCAGCGTTGCGGATATTATTTTCGCGTGCATTTCGTTTCGCGTCGGCAATCGCGGAGCTTACAACTTCAATCCCAATAACTTTGCGGGCTTTTCGCGCCATAAACAAAGAAATCGTCCCCGTGCCGCAGTAAGCGTCAATAATCGTCTCGTGCCCGTGCAATTCTGCGAAATTCAACGCAGTTTTATAAAGAATTTCAGCCTGAACAGTATTTACTTGGAAAAATGAACGCGCAGAAATATTAAACGTGAAATTTCCGATTTTGTCATGAATAGTCGCTTTGCCGAATAAAATTTTCGTGTCGCGTCCTAAAATAACGTTATTTTTAAAAGTTTGGACGTTCTGTTGAATGCTCGTAACGTTCGGAAGTTCTTTAACCAGAGCGCGGACAAAATTTTTTTCGTTAGGGAAATTTTTCGTTGCAGTGACTAAAACAATCATAAATTCGCCGTTAAAACCGATTCTGCCCATTACGTGACGCAAAAAACCTTTGTGAGTGTCCTCATTATAGGGTTGAAGTTGAAATTTTTTAGCAACATTGCGGACGACGTTAAGAATTTTATCGTTTAATTCGTTTTGAATCATGCAAGCTTGCGTATCGATAATTTTATGACTTCCGCGAGCATAACAGCCGATTTGCAGATTTTTTCCGACGGGGAATTGCATTTTATTACGATAATGCAAGGGATTTTCCATTCCGAGCGTCTCAAAAATTTCTACGCCATTTAATTTACCGATTCTTTCCACTGCGTCGACTACTTGCTGACGTTTCCAATTTAATTGCGCCGAATAACTCAAATGTTGAAGTTGACAGCCTCCGCAATCATTATAAAGCGGACAAAACGGCTTAACACGTTCAATAGACGGTTTAACGACCTCAATTAGCTTTCCGACGGCGTAATTTTTTTTACGCGTCACGATTTCGGCTAAAATTTCTTCGCCTGGCAATGCGCCTTCGACAAAAATAATAAGCTCGCCGAGTTTGCCGACGCCCTCACCCGACGAGCCTAAATTATGGATTTTAATTAGCTGTGGCATTTCTCATAACCCTCAAATCTTCATTAAGTTGAGCTTTTAAATCGTCTACGGAGGAAAAAACCTTTTCATCGCGCAATTTGCTGACGAAACTAACGAAAATTTCTTCCCCGTAGATGTCTCCGCTGAAATTATCGATAAAAACTTCCAAACGGCGTTTTGCGACTTTAAAAGTTGGATTATCGCCGACATTAGCAATCCCGTTAAAAAATTTGTCGCGAACTTTAACGCGCACAATATACGCGCCATTTGGGAGCATAGCCCTTTTATCGTCAATTTCAATATTTGCGGTAGGAAAACCGATTTTGCGCCCGCGTTTATCGCCATTTACGACTTCACCAGCGTAAATAAAGTTTCTTCCGAGCAATTCATTAGCAGAAATTAAATCACCAGCGGCAATTAAAGCACGAATTCGAGTACTGCTAACGGTTTTTCTATCAACGGTAAAAGTTTGGCAAACTTCAGCTTTAAAGCCGTAATTTTCCGCCTCGCGAAGCAATAACCGCCCATTGCCGCGCCCAAATCGCCCAAAAGTATAATTTTGCCCTGTTACGACGTAAGCGGGAGCAATTTTATCGCGTAGAAGTTCTAAAAATTCTTCGGGCGATTTTTTACTAAAATCTTTGGTGAATTGGACTTCAATAAGCACATCGACGCCCATATTAGCAAAAATTTCGCGTCTAAGGCTCTTACTACCAATCATAAGCGGCGCATCGTCGGGAGAAATGACCGTCAGCGGGTGATTTGAAAAAGTAAAGACGATTGAAGTACCTTTAACCAGTTTAGCCTTGTCGATAGCGTGATTTATAACGGTTGCGTGCCCAAGATGAACGCCATCGAACATTCCGAGGGCTACGACGGGTTGCGGATATTTTTTAGTAATGCCGCTGAGCTTTTTTATAATTTCCAAAGAAAAAATCACCTCCTTTCAATCTTCGAGAGCGGAACGAATAGCGGAAATTTCTTGAGCCGTGAATAAACCTTCGGGCGATTCGCGAATCATAATATCATGAAGTCGGAGCCGCAAATTTTCCAATTCGACGGGTGGAGTTGCCGCTTGCGCCGATAAAGTTATCGTTTTTGTCTGCGCGTCGACGTAGCGTTGAGTTTTCTTTATCATTACGTCGACTAAGTCGCGATTTTCCCTATCAAGTTCGGGCGGCGGGTTGAGCTGATGAATTTTAAGCTGTTCGTCGAGTGATTCGCGCTCCAATTCCTTAAATCGCAGATAAATTGCCTCCGCGTTGAAGTTTTGCGGCTCCGTCGAGTTCAAACCGTCAAGGATATTGTGATAAAGTTGCCAATTTTGGTCGAGGCGGTCAATATCCTTCTGATAAGCGGCGTACCATTCCCCAAAAATCTTTTGACGCGCTTGCAAGTCCTCAAGTTGTGCCCGCGTGATTTCCTGTTGAACTTGTCGCCCGTGAATGAACGCGCTTGCCCCGAAAACGATTAAAAGCAGCGTGCAAATTATCATGAAAGCTTTTTTAGTCGGCGAGAACTTATAAAGCACCGCCAAAGCCACGATTGCCGCGATTATGAGCAAATAAATCATTTAACTAAGTCGCGTCCGATTTCGTAAGCCGCTTTGCAATCTTCAGGGAAATATTTTTCTCTGTGAGCGAATTTTTCTTCGGGATTAAATATTGAGCTTTCATAACGCGAATAATCTTTGAATTGAACGGTATCGAAGGCGCGGAGGACTTTAGGAGCAACGGCAAGGATACGTTCCGTAAAAATTTCGTACATGCCGAGGCGTTCTTGCATATTAAATTCCTCGAAATGCTTTTCCGTCATGTTCATGGTATAGATAAACGCGCTAGGAAGTTTTTTCGGGAAGACGGTCGGGATTTCGTCGCTGTAAATGTAATTTGAGAAGAAAAGCCGCTCGATAAAGGCAATCATACCCGCCGAGAGGTTCATAAAGTAAATTGGCGAGCCGAAAATGACAGCGTCGGCGGATTTAACCTTCTCAAGCACGGGCGAGAGGTCATCTTTCATGGCGCAGGAGCCGTGCGGACGACTTTTGAGCTTGCAGGCAAAACAACTCGTGCAACCTTTGAAATTCAGCGCGTAAAGGTTAATCAGCTCCGCCGATGCGCCCGAATCCTTAGCCCCTTGCATAGCGTGCTTAAGAAGTTCGGCGGTATTTCCGTTGCGGCGGGGGCTTCCGTTGATTGCGATTAAATTTTTCATGATAGACCCTCCTAAATGTCAAACCAAGGCTCAAATGATTGTTCGGCGTCGAAATTTATCAATTCACCGATTCGCGGCGTCAAAAGCTCGTAATTTCTTCCTGCACTCTCGGCAAGCAACGATTTATAAGGTTCGTTCCACATGTGACGGGCAAGGGCGAACTTTCCGGCGTGAATCGGCACGATTTTAGCGGCTTGAATGTCTTCTGAAGCCTGCGCGGTCTCATCTGGCAGCAAATGTATCGCGTGCCACGCCCGATTGTATTGCCCGTTCTCCATGAACGCCAAATCGAAGCCGCCGAACTTTTTTCCGATGTCGTGGAAGTGATTTGAGTATCCGCCGTCGCCTGAACAAAAAATTTTCCGTTTAGGAGTCACGAAGGCGAACGCGCACCACTCAGTTGGATTTTGTGTGAGCATACGCCCGGAAAAGTGTTGGCTCGGCAGAATATGCGCCGTCAAACCGTGCCCGAAGTCAATTACAGCGTCCCAATCATCCTCGATAAGCTTATCCGTGTCGAAACCCCATTGCTCGAAGTATTCGCCGACGCCCAAAGGACACAGCACCGTTTTTATCTTCGATTTGAGCGAAATAATCGACGGATAATCGAGATGATCCCAATGGTCATGAGTTATCGCTAAAATATCAAGCGCGGGGAAGTCGTCCGCCGAATAGATGTTGCTACCCTCGAACGCACGATTGACAAAAAAAATCGGCGAAGCGTAATCGGAGAAGACCGGGTCGATTAAAATCTTTCGTCCGGCGAGCTGTAAGTAAATCGTCGAGTGTCCGAGCCAAATCGCGCAATCTTTATCGCCGAGAGCTTTTAAATCTGTTTTGACGGTCGGAATTGGCATTGGCGGCACTAATCCGGTCTTATCGCCGAATAAAAACTTCCAAGTCGCCGCGATTCGATTTTCTTTGTCCTTAACGTCCTCCGACATGACTTTAACGGGCGTCAGGCACTCGAAATGGTCTTTGAAGTAGTGCGGCGAGGCTAAAATCTTTTCGAGGCGGGAACCCGTCGGCAACCTTCCGAACTCTGGACGATTCACATAGTAAAAGATTCCTCCGCCCGCCGCCAACGTCAATCCTGCGCCTCCGATTAAAAAGTTCCTGATGAAATTTCTTCTGTTCATTGCGTCCTCACTTTCGCATAGAATATATCAGCTGAAAAATTTTTTGGCAAGGCGCAAGGGGAATCATAAATTGCGTTGAAAGAAAGATTGATTCCTTTTATTCGTCAAGGTTGAAGAAAATAGTTTTATGGTGTACAATCGGCGAAGATTTTTTTCAGAATGGACTTATAAGACAAACTTTAGAAAGGTGAGTGAACGAGGCGTGCTAGAACAAATTCTTAACTCGTCGAACTTTAATTACCTGCCGCGAGCAATGACGGCGGCGACAATTCGGCATGAAGTCATCGCTAACAACGTAGCAAACGTAAACACGCCGAACTATCGCAAGTCAGCCGTGGAGTTTGAAGACTTGTTGGCGCGAGAGCTTTACGGCGAAGAGCCCGACGGCAAATTGAAAATGGCAAGGACGCATGATAAGCATTTGCCGTTCAAGCCGCTTGATTTCCACGCCGCGCCGACGATTGTCCAGGATAATACGACAATCATGCGCACGGACGATAACAACGTTGACATTGATATTGAGATGGCGTCCATGGCGAAGAATCAGCTTTACTACAACACGGTCGTGACGGAATTTAGCGGGCACGTTTCACGCTTGAAGAATGCGATAACCAGCGGGCAACAGTAATCTAAGGAGAAATCGTAATGGGACTTTTCATGGGTATTGATGCATCGGCTTCGGGCTTGACTGCCGAGCGATTGAGGATGGACGTTATCTCAAATAATATCGCCAACTCGAACACGACCCGAACGGATAGGGGCGGAGCTTATCGGCGACGCTTTGTAGTATTTGAGCCGCGAACACGTGAGCCGAAATCTTTTGAGAAGGCACTTCAACAGGCAGTCGGCTTGAGTCGGCAGACGGGCGAAGGCGTGCGAGCCGTTTCAATCATGGAAGATACGACGCAAGGACCAATGGTTTACGACCCAAGCCACCCCGACGCTAACGCCGAAGGCTACGTTGAAAAACCTAACGTCAATATCGTCAATGAGATGGTCGACATGATAACCGCCCAGCGTGCTTACGAGGCGAACTCGACGGCAATAACGGCGGCTAAGACCATGATTACTAAGACGTTGGAAATCGGCAGATAAAAAAATTTGATATTGTCTTGTGAAGTGTTTATAATGCTAATCAGCTAAATTGACTAAAGGGAAGGTGACACGATGGAAATAGCACCGTTGGAAATGACACCCGTACACATGAGCGCAAGAAGTCATTTGGGCGAGAACCAAGTTGCTCAGCCCGTTAAAAGCTTCGGAGAATTCCTAGTTGATTCATTAAAAAAGACGAATGAACTTGAGCTAGAATCCGAAAGACTAAATGCGGCATTGGCGGCGGGAAGAATAGAAGATATATCTCAAGTGGTGGTTGCCTCTCAAAAAGCGGAAATCGCGCTCCAATTAACGCTACAATTGCGAAACCGTGCGACGCAGGCATATCAAGAAATCATGCGTATGCAGGTGTGACGCCCGGACTAATTCTCGGACGGTTCGAAAGGACTGAGTTTATTGGCGAATTGGAGAGAGCGGCTCCAAGAACTGTGGAACAGGTACCAAAATCAACGCAAGTACATAATCATCGGCGCGATTGTCGTATTGGTGCTTGCCTTCGCGGGAATCAGCTACTGGTACGGTTCCAAGCCCGAATATGTGCCGCTGTATACCAATTTGGAGACGAAGGACGCCGGCGACGTTGTGAACAACCTAAAGGAAGCGGGCGTGCCCTATGAACTGCTTGAAGATAAAAAAGGTGCGACAATCCTCGTGCCAGCAACTCAAGTTCATAATTTGAGGCTTGATTTGGCGGCGGTGGGACTGCCACGCGGCAACAAGGGCTTTGAAATCTTCGACGACAGCAAGTTAGGCGTCACGGAGTTTCAGAACAAAGTAAATTATCTCCAAGCACTTCAAGGCGAGCTGACCCGCACGATAGAGCACCTAGACAGCGTGGATAAGGCGCGTGTTCATATCGTCTTGCCGGAGGACAGCCTCTACAAAAAGAATGAAAAGCCTGCGACGGCGTCAATCCTGTTAATGCTGAAGCCCGAAACCAAATTGACGACGCCAGAGGTCAAAGGCATAGTCAACCTAGTTAGTCACAGCGTGCAAGGACTTGCGCCCGAAAATATTACAATCGTCGACGAGCAGGGCAATATCCTAAACAAGAACGACGATGATGCTTTTGAACAGCAGACGGCGCAAAATCTGCGGACGCTAAGTCAGATTGAGATGACAAAGAAGGTTCGCGATCACATTCAGCAGAATATCCAAACGATGCTGGATAAGACGCTAGGCGAGGGCAATGCGTTCGTTAGGGTGAGCGTTGAGCTTGACTTCGACGACAGGAAGATTGACCGCCAGACCTTTACGCCGGTGGTTGACGAGTCGGGCATTATCCGCAGTCAGCAGGACATCAGCGAAAGTTACAACGGCGAATCGACTATGCCGGGCGGTCCTGCGGGTGTTCAGTCGAATATCCCAGGCTACGTCGCCGAAGACAGGAACGCTAATGCTGAATACGAGCGCAAGGAGTCGACGAAAAACTACGAGGTCAACGAAGAGAATCAGAAAATCATAGCGTCGCCCGGCTCGATACGCCGCCTAACCGTTGCCGTCTTGGTCAATGACACGATAACCGAACTTCAGCAAGAAGGACTTCTTAGGGCAGTGAGTTCGGCGGCTGGCATAAACGAGGAACGCGGCGATACCATTTCAGTTGAACCACTGCCGTTTAATACCGACCTCATGGATCAGAAAGCGGAAGAGGCAAGACAAGAACAGTTACGCAAAGATAGGATTTTGTACACGGAGATTGCGGCTATGATTTTACTTGCGGCATTACTTTTGGGCGGGTTCCTCATGTATCGCTGGAAGAAACGCAAAGAACGTCAAGATGAGATTGAAAGGCAGCTTGCGGCAGAAAGAAAAGCTCGCGAGGAAGAAGAGCAAGCCCGCCGAGCCGAAGAAGCCCGCGTGCAAGCAGAGATAGCTAAGCAACAAGCCGAAGAACAAGCTCAAATCGAACAGCGTGCTAAAGAGGTTGCGGAAAACATTATCCCAGAGGAAAACCTTACCGAAGAAGAACGAGAACAACTCAAAGAGAAAAAAGCTATCTTGAAACTTATCGACGAAAAACCTGCGGAAGTCGCAATGCTCGTAAAGTTGTGGCTCACCGAGGACGAATGATTATTGCTTAGCGGTCAAGGCTTGGTGGTTAGAATTCTAATCATCAACTAGCCGCTTTTTATTTTGAACGGAGGAGATTACATGCCGAGCTTGCAGGATATGTATAACGAGCCAAAGCCGATGACAGCTCACGAGAAAGCCGCGATACTTTTTATTGCCTTGGGCGGCGATTATGCGGCGAAGGTCTTCGAGCACATGGACGAGGACGAAATCGAATCAATCACGCTGGAGATAGCCAACAATCGGCACGTCCCCATTGAGAAAAAGAACGCCGTTATCAGCGAATTCTATCAGCTGATGATGGCGAACGATTACATTTCGACTGGCGGGCTTGAATATGCGCAGAGTGTTTTGGAAAAGGCATTGGGCGCGGAAAAGGCAACGGAGATTCTCCAACGCCTCACGACAAGTTTGCAGGTGCGTCCGTTCGAGTTCCTGCGCAAGACCGACCCTTCACAGCTGTTGAACTTCCTGCAGAACGAACACCCGCAGACAATCGCATTGGTTATGGCGTACCTGTCGCCCGACCAAGCCGGCATCGTCATGAGCGGTTTATCAGTCGACGCGCAAGCCGACGTTGCTAAGCGTATCGCCCTGATGGATAGAACCTCTCCCGACGTTATTCGCGAAGTCGAACGCGTTTTGGAAAAGAAGATTTCTTCGCTGTCCACGCAAGACTTTACGATTGCTGGCGGCGTGCCCAGTGTAGTGGAGATTCTAAACCGCGTCGACCGTTCAACCGAGCGTGCGATTATCGAGTCGTTGGAAGTCGACAGCCCAGAGCTCGCCGAGGAAATCAAGCAGCTCATGTTCGTGTTCGAGGATATTATCCTTCTCGACGACCGCTCCTTACAGTTGGTGTTGCGTGAAGTCGATACTAAAGATTTGTCGTTGGCGATGAAGGCGACGAGCGACGAAGTTGCGGAGAAAATTTATAAAAACATGTCCAAACGTGCCGCCGATATGCTCAAGGAAGAAATCAGTTATATGGGGCCGGTCAAGATTCGCGACGTGGAAGAGGCGCAAACTAAGATTGTCAACGTGATTCGCACAATGGAGGATAAGGGAATGATTGTAATCGTTCGCGGCGGCGGCGAAGGTATGCTGGTTTAATCCGGGGGCGTGGCTATGCAAAAAAATATTGTGCGGCATATGATAGTTGGTCAGCCAGTCGTAATCGGTGCTAGACCAAAGCCCGTCGTCGAGGAGCCGGAACCAGATGAAGTCGAACAGAAGCCAGAAAAAGTCGAAGAACCCAAAGGCGGCATCCCAAAAGAAATCTTAGATAAAGTCTTCGCGGAGATAGAAGAAATCGAACGCAAGGAAAAACTCACGGAAGAGACCCTGCGGGAGGCACATAAGGAAAAAGCGCAATCGACGCAATTAAAGAAGCAAGCCGAGGAGATTAAACAGCAAGCCGAACAGCTTAAAGCACAAGCTGAGAAGCAAGCGCAGGAAATGTTAGACAAGGCAACCGCTGAATCAGAAAAGATAGTAAACGACACTAAGGCGGAGGCTAAGGAGCTACTCGATAAAGTTCAAAAAGAAGGCTACGACGCGGGCTATAAAGACGGCAAAGCTAAAGGCATTAAGGACGGCAAGGAAAAGATTGAGGACGAGCTAAAGAATATAATTCGGCAGGCGAACGACAAAGCACAAAAGACCCTTCGCGACGCCAAGGAGCAGACGGCTGAATATTTCATTCGGGCGGAAGATGATATAGTCGCGGTGGTGGTCATGGCGATAGAAAAAATTCTGCCGCAACATTTCCTTGACACGCCACAAGTTATCCTGCCCGTTGTGCGCGAGGCTATTAAACACGTGCGCGACCAAAAAGAAGTTAAAGTGCACGTCGACCCCGACAGCTATGATTTAGTCTTGATGGCGCGGACGGAGTTTCAATCCATGCTAACGGACGGCACGGCGACTGTCGAAATCATTTCGGACGAAGCGTTAAAGCCGGGCGATTGCGTTATCGAGACTCCAAACGGCGGAGTAGACGCAAGATTATCCACGCAAATAGGACTGATGAAACGCGCCGTGGAAAGCGTGCTGAATAGGTGAGCCGCATGATTAAGAACAACATTAACCTGCAAAAGCTCAGGAACGCAATCGACGAGTGCAAGACGATTAAGCTAACAGGCAAGGTTACGCAAGTCGTCGGGCTGGTTATCGAGACGCGCGGACCAACAGTCAGCGTGGGCGAGCTTTGTTATATCACCTCTAAGATACCGAACGTGCCGCCAATCCCCGCAGAGGTCGTCGGCTTTCGCGAAGGGTTCGTTATGCTCATGCCGATTGGTGAAATGCAAGGCGTCGGACCTGGTTGCGAAGTCGTTGCCGCCCAAAAGATGTTGCAAGTCAAAGTCGGGCATGAACTCTTAGGGCGCGTGCTTGACGGCTTAGGCAATCCAATGGACGGACTAGGACCTATTCTTTCGACGATTGAATATCCTTTGCAAGCTCCGCCGCCGCACCCGCTGAAACGTCCGAGGATTCATGATAGCCTTTATGTGGGCGTGCGTGCAGTCGACGGGCTGATAACAATGGGCGACGGGCAGCGAATTGGAATCATGGCGGGTTCGGGTGTCGGCAAGTCAACGCTCTTATCGATGATTGCCCGCAACACCGAGGCGGATATAAGCGTTATCGCCCTAATCGGCGAGCGCGGTCGTGAGGTTCGTGACTTTATCGAACGTGACTTAGGCGAGGCGGGACTTAAACGCGCAGTCGTAGTCGTTGCGACTTCAGACCAGCCTGCACTTGTCCGCATAAAGGGCGCGATGACTGCCACCGCCATTGCCGAATACTTCCGCGACCAAGGGCATAAAGTTATCTTGATGATGGATTCGGTCACGCGCTTTGCCATGGCCCAACGTGAGGTCGGCTTGACGATTGGGGGGCCGCCCGCCACTCGTGGTTATACGCCGTCGGTCTTTGCACTCTTGCCGAGGCTGCTTGAGAGAGCTGGCACGTCCGACACGGGGTCAATCACGGGGATTTATACGGTGCTAGTTGACGGCGACGACATGAACGAACCGATTGCCGACGCCGTGCGCTCAATCCTAGACGGGCATATTGTCCTTAGCCGAGCAATCGCCGCACAAAATCACTTCCCCGCTATCGACGTGCTAGGAAGTGTTAGCCGTGTTATGGTCGAGGTCGTCACTAAAGAACACCTGCAAGCCGCCCAGAGGATGCGAGCGTTGATGGCGGTTTATAAGGACGCCGAAGATTTGATTCATATTGGTGCGTACGTTAAGGGGTCAAGCAAGCGCATTGATGAGGCTATTGGCAAGATTGACGCGATTAACGAATTCCTTTGCCAGGGGATTTTCGAGGTCGATACTTACGACGTGACTAAGCAGAAACTCATGAGGATAACCGGTAAGTGACATGAAGAAATTTAAGTTCCAACTCGAAACGCTGTTGAAGGTCACCAAACGCAAGAAGGACGATGCCGAGATGAAGTTCGCCGAATCCTCGCGCAAGCTGGAGGAGCAACGCGCTAAGTTGCAAGGCTTGCTACGTGAGCTAGCCGAGGGGCAAGAAGAATTCGCCGACAAGACCAGCGAGGGCAAGACCGTCACAATCGGAGTTATCATGACGTACAACAGCTTTTTTAATTGGAAGCGCAAGCAGATTGAACAGCAACAAGACGTCGTGTTGAAGGCGACGCAGGATAAGCAGCAGAAGCTAAAAATTCTAATGCAGCTGATGACGTATCTTAAGAGCATTGAACAGCTAAAGGAGAAGCGGCGCAACGAGTACAACGCGGAAGTGCTTTTCGAGGAACAAAAGATGCTTGATGAGATTGGACTTCAGCTGTCGATGAGGAAATAGGAGTGAGGAAAGTTGATTGAGATTCAGCCGATTGAACGTGTAGATATGACACAGAGGGTTGACCAAGTCCGTCGTCGAATTGCGGCGATAGAAAAGATGATTGGTCTTAATGGCGTGGACTTCCAAGCGACCCTTGAACGCGAGATTGCACGGCAGGCGGCAATCAGTCCCGTTAAGCCGACGCAAGCCGCTGATAAAGTTCAGAAGGTACCGGGCGCAACTCAACCAGTCAACGAGAACGACGCGGCGAACTCTGCTAAGGTGTCGCAAGCTCTGCGCGAGGTTCCGAAGGTCGAGACTAATCAGCCCGCACAGAATCCTTTGCCAGGTTCGGAAGCCTTGCCGGGCAAGACTAATCCGCCGCAACAAACGCCGCCGACGATTGAACGTATGGAAGTCCCCGACGCCGAGCTTAAGGTTCCTAGCCGCGAGGAAAAAGTTTTCGAGGACAACTTTAACGGCAGGGACGCTGAGATTATCCCCACGGAAGATTTAATCATGCAGACGGCTGACGCTTACGGCGTTGACCCGCAGATAGTCAAGGGCATTGTCGAGTTCATAAATCAAAGGCAACACACGCCCGCACATGTTGAATCGCCAGTCGAGGCGGCTTCGTCCGTTGAAGATTTAATCGCGCAGAAGGCTTTCGAGTACGGCGTTGACCCGCAACTCGTCCGTGCCATTGCCATTGCCGAATCCGATATGAATCAAGATGAGATTTCCCCCGTGGGCGCGATTGGCGTTATGCAACTCATGCCGGAGACGGCGGCGGGTTTGGGCGTCGACCCCTACGACACGAATGAAAACGTTGACGGCGGCACGCGCTATCTTAAGCAAATGCTTGACACCTTCGACGGCAATGTACCTTTGGCAGTCGCCGCTTACAACGCTGGACCTGGTGCCGTCAAACGCTATGGAGGCATTCCGCCCTATTCCGAGACGCAAAATTATGTCGGGCGCGTAATGGATATGTACAGATGAAGAAAATCCTTTTGATAATATGCGCGGTGCTCCTCGTGTCGTCGAGTGCTTTTGCGGAGGAAGAACCTTTTACGGACAAGTTCATACTGTGGACGCCTCACCGCGACGAACTGATTGACGAGTACACGCTAAAGCACTACGGAATGATTTGCCGCGAGATAACTCCTCAAGCGGTCGTGGTGCATTGGACGGCGTTTGGAACGCTCGAATCGGTTTGGAAATATTTTTACGCCGAGGAAATGCCTGACGACGAAGGCAGATTAAACGTCGCGTCGCAATTCATAGTTGACCGCGACGGGACGACTTGGCGGCTCATGCCAGAAACGAATTTTGCGCGGCACATCATCGGCTACAATCATTGCGCGATTGGGATTGAGAACGTCGGCGGCTACGATGGGCGCGAGGATTTGACGGAGGCTCAGCTTGCCGCGAACGTCCGCTTGATAAAATATCTGCACGCGAAGTATCCGACGATAAAATATGTCTTCGGGCATTATCAGCAGGACGCGGCACGGGCTAGCGGACTTTTTATCGAACACGTTCCCGATTACTACGCCATTAAAACTGACCCTGGCAAAATTTTTATGAGCGGCTTAAGAGAACAACTGGAAGAGGACGGATTAATCTTCTATGACCCTTGAAAATCGGCAAGCGTTGATTGATGGTCTACGCGACGGCACGCCGATTGGTTTAGGATATTTTGTCGTGGGGTTCTCGTTGGGCATCGTCGCCAAATATGTTGGGCTTAGTCCGTTGCAAGGGTTCGTTATCAGCCTGCTAAACAATGCCTCGGCGGGCGAGTTCGCGGCGTTCACTGTCATAGGCTCGGACGCGCCTTACCTTGAAATCGCCTTGATAACGCTGGTCGCCAATGCCCGCTACGTTCTGATGAGTGCGGTCTTAAGTCAGAAGTTTTCACCCGACTCACCGTTTTATCAAAGACTTTTTATCGGCTTCGCTGTGACAGACGAAATCTTTGGAATAACGATTGCACGCGGCGGACGTTGGCTCA
>JAFQZB010000255.1 GCA_017406175.1 Selenomonadaceae bacterium
ATGCCCGCCGATTGTGACGAGCGTTTTTGTTTAAAAAGAAGTGCCAACGGTGAAATGAAATCTGCCGCCTTGAGAGCCGCGCCCGTAGTCCAGACGCCGCCGCTTGCCGCCGAACTTGTGCGCTTGATAAAAAATCATATCGCCGCGTGAATAATTTTGCGCAAACAAAAAATGCCCGCCGATTGTGACGAGCTTTTTTGTTTAGAAAGAAGTACCAACAGTGAAATGGAATCTGCCGCCTTGAGAGCCGCGCCCATAGTCCAGACGCATAGGTCCCATTGGCGTATTCATCGCGACGCCGATACCATAGCTGCCTTTTAAGTTTCGCGGACGCAAGCCCGTATCCCACACGCCGCCAAAGTCCGCGAAGAGTGCGCCTTGAACTTTTTTATACAGAGGGAAACGATATTCAATCGAGCCGAGAATCAATCTGTCGCCGCGGAATTGGTCATCGCGGTAGCCGCGCAGGGAGCCTTGTCCGCCGAGCCTGAACTGGTTAAATTCCGTCAAGTCGCCGCGCCCGTAGCCGTACATGCCGCGAAATGCCCAAACTTGATTGTGGTCGCCAGCAGGGCGATAGTGCTGATGTTCAATCGACACCTTTTGGAAATTGAAATCGCCGCCGAAAGTTCCGACTTCCAGCGCGAGATTAACTTTGTTGCCCGTTGTCGGTTCGTAGATGTTGTCGCGGGTATCGGTGACGTGTTCTAAGGTAATGGAGCGCGTCAAACCGAAATTTTTCTTGCGCCAATCGCTAAAGGCTTCTGTGCTGCGGTCGCCCATGTTGCCGCTTGAAACGTGGCGAACATATCTATCTTTGCGGTTGCGGAAGGTGATAAAGTTCGTCGAATACTCGCTGACGGGACGGCTAACCGTAATTTCGCCGCCGACATATTTGCGCATGTATTCTTCCTTGAAATGTCCGCGCGTATCGTAATCGTTGTAAGCGTAGGTGCGGTTGTAAACTTGAAGTCTAACTGCGGTCTCGTGACGGTCAATCCACGGGTGGCGGTAAGTAAAGCTGTAGCCGTGAGCGTCGTTCTCGTCGCCGCTCTTTTCGTACATGATGGCAATCGTATCGCCGACGCCGCGAAAGTTCGTGTCGCTGACGCTGACCATGCCGATTATGCCGTCGGAAGTGGAATAGCCCGCGCCTATGCCGAAAGTGCCCGTGCGTTTTTCCTTGACGTTGACCTCCATGATGACTGCGTTAGGCTCAACGCCAGGATTCATCTTTAAGTTGACGTCCTCGAAAAAGCCTAGGTTGTAGACACGCTGCATACTGCGCCGCGCCAACTTTGCATTAAAAGGCGTGCCGACTTCTTGGCGCATTTCGCGCAGGATAACTTTGTCCTTGGTCTTCTTGTTACCCTTGACGGCGTAACCTTCCAAAATGCCCTCGTTGATTCTAAGCGTGAGGACGCCTTCCTTGTCGATGTTCATGTCGGTAACTTTCATGAGGATAAAGCCTTCGTTGCGATAATCCTCCTGAATCGCCGAAATGTTGTCGTGCAGGGTGTTGCTGTTGAGAATTTCGCCCTTCTTAAGCGTGACGATATGGTCAAGTTCTTCCTTGGTGTAGAGCGTGTTGCCCGTGTAGACAATGTCCTTGAGAATCGGATTTTCCAGCACGTGGAAAGTTATGACGATGCCTTCGGGGATTTCCTCGAAAGTCTGATAA
>JAFQZB010000256.1 GCA_017406175.1 Selenomonadaceae bacterium
CGCAACAAGTCATCGGCAGTAAAATTGCCGTTCAAATTTTTGGTAATGGAGTGAACGTAGAAGGACGAACACGGTAAGCTGATTCGCTCTGCACCAGCGGCAAAGATGATGATCGCCGCAGAATTGACGCAGGATGTATTTACTGTCCGCACATGGCAATCCAACAGCTTTAGGAAATGAAAAAGCTCGACGGCAATATCTACATTGCCGCCGGGCGACGAAATGTAAATTGTCAGCGATGTGGCGTCGGGATTTTTATCGACCAGATTTTTAATCTCGTTTATGAACGCCCGAACGTTTTCCTCGTTGATACTGCCCGTGAAACTGATTTTCATTCATTAACCTCCTTGCGCAAAGAAAAACGGTGCGGCTACAGATAAAGTCCCACACCGTTTCCGACTCAATAATCCGAATTATGGACAGTCCGTCAATTACGAAACACGTTTAGTGCTACCTCTGCAACTACCCATACAGCTACCCTGGCAACCTCCCCTACAGTTGCAGTTTATGTTTGATGAATTGTGCTTGGCGATAGCTCCGTTAGCTTTACTGTATTCGGCAAGCTTAAGTTCGAGAGCTTTAAGGGCGTCAATTTTAATTTTCATTTGAGTTCACCTCCGTTCATGCTCACGTTCAACGACAATAGGGCTGACAGTCGCCTAGCGTAATTGATAGCAAATTTAAATCGTATATGGATTGTGGCTTTTCGTGATGTCCAAATGCCGCAACACCTGATAAGCTTGAAGAGCCGTCTGTCCGTGTTGAGCGTCTTGCTCATTGAGTTTGTCCATAGCCGCAAGAAGTTCAATTTGGAATTCGCAAGCGGTTATCGCTTCCGCCAAAATCATCGGGCACCAGCGTTTATCTCTGTTAGCAAGACTTCCTCGATATTTATAGTTGAAACCTGCGCATGTTGGACAAAATCTGCGCAACACGCAACTCTTGCAATAACCGTCGGCAACTGATTCGGGCGAATCCCATTCAATCGCGTCTGCAAGCAAAGCTTTATCTCCGCAAACTATCGGCGAAAACATGTGGCAACCGTATTTTTTGCCGTCAATGTCGTATGTCACCATATATTTTCCCGTGCCGCACCATTTGCCTTGAAGTTTTTCAGTAGCGGGCGCGTCCGTAATACTGACGTACCTTGTCAATCTGTCAACCGGAGTGAGCGCGGGATTTTTCAAGTAAGCGTCCTTAAGGATACTCAGCTGTTCGCGATATACAACAGCGTCTTCGATTGTCCAGTCGATGCCTTCCGCCAAAGCCGCTTCAACGTTGTAGCCGTGTGCTTGCATATCCAAAACGCCTTCTGCCAACGTCGGGAGTGTTTCTTTAGAAATTGTCATGTGCAAAGCTTGATGAGGCCACAATTCACGGAAGAAAGTCAAATCTAAATTATATTTATCAGTGCCGCGATTGGTGGACTGCATTTTACTGTTACCGTCGTAGCTTGCGCCAAGATTGATAGTGTTTTTATGTTTTCGCAACCAAGCTTTGATTTTATCGGTGAGTAAAGTACCGTTCGTCGTGGCAAAGCAAATCCACGGAACATCAATGACGCCCGTTTCCAACCACTCGACGACATTTTTTATCAACGGGAAGTTCATAAGTGGTTCCCCGCCCATAAAATCGATTTCCATCTCGTCGAAGGTATCGCTTTCGCTTACGAATTGAGCTTCGCGCAAAATGATTTCTTTTGCCAAGTTCGTGTCCATGTAAGCGTTTTTCTTGTGAGTTTCGTAGCAGTATATGCAGTTGAGGTTACAGGCATGCGTTACCATCAACATGCAAGTGCGTCTGCGCGTCGAGCTTTCAACGTCCCAATTCATATTTTTGCCTTGCCTCCCTCTACGATAAAATTAGTTTTTAGTATCAACTTGTCGTTTCTATTTCAATACGTATAGCTTTATGAAAAAAATATTCAGCTTGTTCATATGGAGTACTTTCTTTATAAATTTATTTATCTAATGGATATACGCAAAAAAGAAACGGAGAGAAAATCCGAATCAAAGCATATGTTTATCAATTTCCCACCAGACTTTTTTCTCTTCTTCGCTGAAAGTAACGAGAGAAGACAAATCGATGCGAAGGCTTTCAGCGATGTCGAGAAGAGTAGAAATCGGAACGCCTTTATTGTATTTGCCACGCTCGATGCGCCCTATACTTCCTTTACTGAGATTAGCGCGTTTAGCAAGTTCAGCTTGAGTCATCTGACGAAGAGTGCGGTAGTAAGCAATTTTCGCGCCGATTTGGCGGAATATCATGATTTTTTTTACGTCCATTTCGCTGAGTTCTTTCTCTGGAATTTCCTCCTCAGAGTTAGCGGAATTTTTATCAGTGTCTTTGTCCATAATATCTCACCTGCTAAAGTGTAACATAACAAAAGAAGAAAGTAAGCCGCCTAGATACGTTACTTTTTCTTATAGATTTGATACCAAGTACGGGAATTTTATGCAAAACTGAAATCCTACCAACAGAAAAGTTCTGTCAGTGGGATTCAATTTTGCGAAGGAAGAAGTATTTGTTTAAGGTTTCATTTGAGATTTGGAAAAGCAATGATTAGTATTGATAGGAAGGGGCAATCTCCTCATTGTAGATTTGCAGAAGAATATGGTCACCGTATTCGGCACGAAAGGATTCAAGCTCGCGGAAGGAGTAAAAATCGAGCAAAGCTTCATAGGTGTCGAGCAGGTCGGCAGAAATGTTGTGAGGAATGGAATTTTGCTCATTGTGTACCATGGATAATTTGCTGTAATGGCGAATGTTGGAAGAAGTGGAAGTCTGCAATAAATTTTTATTATAGTCGAAAATGGACAAGTCGTCACGAGAGGATTCAGAGACGATGTTAATGACTTTTTGAATGGTGTTATCAAGGTGAGAACGGTTAATGTATTCGTGACGAGTGTGAGCATAATAATATCCGCAAGAGAGATTAACGGCGGCAATGTTTAGTTCCGGAGCGATAAGGGAAATGTCGGAGAAGGAACCCTGCGCGGTTTTGAAACCTTTGGCGGTGATATATTCCTCGAAGGCAGGATTGACGCAACGGTAGTAAACAGCGTCATTTTTTCCTTTGCGGTCAAGCTCGATAAGAAACTTGAGGTTATCAAGGTCGTTTGGCAGTAGATGTTGCTGATGAGCGCGGCAGAATTTTTTAGCCCCAATCCCGCCGACTTCCTCGTCACAGCAGAACAAGAGCCACGGCTTGATTTTTGCGAGTTGGTAAATCTTGACGAGAGCGAAGACGCCACAGCGATCATCGCCGCCAATGCCTTGCGGGGACATAAGGATGTTTCTGTCAGCGGAGAGGCAAATATCGCGAACAGATTGTTCATGAACGGTATCAAGGTGAGCAACGAGCATGACTGGAGCTTGCCCGTGAACGAGAATAAAATTGCTTTTACTGATGAGTGTCTTTCCCTTGAATTTTTTGCAAAGTCGCTTGAAGAGTTGTTTTTGGGTGGGGCGGAGGAAATCTTCCAAAGAAGTCATGCGGGCACCTCCTCAGAGTGGCAGTTGTGGCAAATATCGCCGACTAAAGAATCGTTGTGGAAGAACTTTTCGCATTCAGGACACCGAGTATAATGCTTATCGCGGCAGTGATCGCAAACATAGACGTTATTACCATTTTGGTCGACGGCAAGAGAAACTTCATCAGCAAGGAAATATTCATCGCACTCATTGCAGAGCAGGTATTCATCGGAAAGGCAACGGGAGCAAACATAGGAGCCGTCATGAATCATAGTCATTTGGCTTTTGTCGAAATATTCCTCGCAATGTTCGCAAAGACGGTAATATTCGTTAAGGCAATGGTCGCAGACTTGAATGCGTTCACCGTGGCGGTTGAAGACTTCCCAAGTTTCAGAAGAATAATTTTCGCATTCCTGACAGAGTTCGCAATCATCGTGGTTGCAGTCGTCGCAAAGAAGTTTGTAAGAAAGTTCGCCGGCGCAGGAAATGCAAAGTCCGTAAGTCCCAACCTTGAAAATCTCGAAGTCGTGCTCATGGTCTCGGCGAATGGAAATTTTGGCGTCGAAGTCGGGGTGCGGCCAGTCTGCGTATCCACCAAAACCGTTACCGCAAGGGATATGAATGGCATGTTTATTGCCACAATATTTTTCGGTCTTCCAGAGGTTAGGAACGCCCTCAAGTTCGGATAGTTCACGCTGAACCAAATCGCGATAAAGTTTAGCCTCGGCTTGAGCCCCACAAGTTCCGCCATAAGTGTTATAGAGTCGACTTTGAAGCAAAAGCCCGTTGAAGGGTTTATACATAAATAACTGCCTTGTCGTCTTGCGGTTATTGAGCGTTTCAGGATTATCAGGGTCGGAGGCAGTGAACACGATAAAGGTAACATCGTCGCGAGCGTAACCGGAGCACCCACAGTTGTAATCGCAATCGAGTACGTTGAAGGAGTGGCAGGAAGTCAAAGTAGAGCCGCGATTATCCCTTTTGGGATTTGACATCGTTAAGAAATGTGCGGGGTGAATCGACATAAAGAGTTTGAAGTCAATCTTTTTTGTAGAAAGCTCGTCGGCAAACTGGGCGAAAAGGTGCTGAAAAGAACTTCCTGCATTTAAATCCGTGACGCCAAGCGAATCACAAATCGCCTTGAAAATCCGACTGCGTTTTTTGCGCGGAGCGTAGGCTTGAGGAGCAAGGAGATTAATAGCGTCAATGTACTCATCAGCTTTGTCATTGGGTTTGGAGAAGAAGCAAACAGCACGTTCAATCAAGTTGAGCTTATCGCAGTCGGCGTCCAATTTGGCGGGGTAAAGAATAGAGTTAGCGAGGTCGTGGACGAGAGAGTAGTCGGGGTTGTGCGTTTTGGTACCGTTGATAACAATAGCTTGGAGATTCTCGTTCCACGCTTGAGATTTGCGGAAGAGTTGGCGCAGGTCATGTTTGCTGTTGATAGAATCGTCAGCGAGCCGTTCAACGAATTGTTCAGAAATGTTTTCGTAAACGTCGTCGGAGTCCGCATGGCGGAAATAATCCTCAAGATCAGACCAGATGTTATTGCAAAGTGGTTCTTTAAGTTTATCCATAATTGAAGACCTCCGGAAATAAAAATAGCCCTGAGCCGTGAAGCTCAGGGCTAAATGAC
>JAFQZB010000257.1 GCA_017406175.1 Selenomonadaceae bacterium
CAGCACGTAGAAAATTCGCCGCATGAGTTTTGAGAGTTTGTAGCGGTCGAAGATGAACGATAGCAACGACAGCCCTTGAATCAGCCCGACGAGCATTGAGATTACCGTCAAGTTCAATGAGACCTCTTGAATCTGCGTCCAACCGCGTGTGAAGCTCCAATACATGCCAAGCCCGCCGATTATCGCCATATAGAAGAAGGGCGCGGGGAATTTCCATTCGGCGAACGGTGGCAACGACGGGATTGACATTTGCAACTTAGGGAATATCCATTTCGACGTAAACCACACCGCCACGGAATTTATTATCGCCGTCAACATAATTAGCGTAGGCATGAGCAAAGCTAGCGTCTGCAGTGCCGGTTCGACTTGCCCCTTAGCGTCGTTGATTTGCGCTTTGTCCACGCCCATTGACTCGTACATTGCAAAGGATTCTTTGAAGGACTCGCGCACCAGTTCAATCTGCGTTTCGATAAAGTTTACGTCCATGATGATTAGTAGCAGGGCAAGCGAGACTATTTGAGCGGCGGACGCGACGATTAACGTTGTCACGAAGATTCTTACTGCGCCGAAGCCCTTCCGCACGCACCAACCCAGAGCCACGCCGCACACCCCGAAGCTTAGCGCAATCCTCGTAGCTAACAGCGGACTGATTAACATCGATAGCAAGATAAACGCGACGACCAAAGCTGTTAAGCCATTGCCAGCCCCTTGACGCGCCGTTAAGACGGCAAGCGGCACCGCGCAGAAGAATTCTACAAACATGCCGAGAATCGGAACGTAGACCGTGACTAGCCCAAGGATTACCGTTATCGCAACCAGCAAGCCGCCTTCGATTGTCGGCGTGATACTCTTTCCCATTAATTTGCCTCCAAAAAAATTTTCCGCATTATATCAGACACCGAAGACTTTTACCAGTTCAAGCGGTAATGATATAATGCCGCAAAGGAGGTTAGGACATGAGACTTGAGGCTGACTTTACGAACTACATTCAGAACCGCTTAGAGGCTGTGGAAATCTTTTCGGAGACGCAGAGCAGTCATAACGTCGAGATTGACGGCGCATTAAAGACCGCGTCCAAAAGTCAGACGGGCAAGGCGGGCTACCCAGACCATATCGCGTTGGTTGATGACTTCGTGCTTGTCATGGAGGATAAGCCCGACCGTTTAAAGCTCGTCTTGCGCGAAGGCGGCGAAATTTCCCAGACCGTCAAAGCTGTCCAAGAATACGCTATCAACGGCGCACTATTCTACGCGCAGAAGATTATCGACGGCTCGCCCTACAAGAAAGTTTTTGCCTTCGGCAACGTCGGCGACCGCAAGCACCACATCATCAAACCAATTTTTATCGACGGCGACAAGAATATTAAGGAACTGCCCGAAGTCGACACGTTTAAGAACTTCACAGCCGAGAACATTGACGCTTACTATCGACGCATGGTTTTGGGCGAGGAGTCTGCCGAGGAGCTTGAACTTAAACAAATCCTTCGACGCGCTGAAACTCTTCACGAACACTTGCGCAACTATGGACAGCTCGGAGAGGACGAAAAGCCCTTGGTCGTGTCGGCTATCCTGCTTGCGCTTGCTGAGGGGCGGAACTTCAATATCAATCAGCTCACCGGCGACAAGATTAACACTGACGGCGCGAAAATCTTTGACCACGTAAAAAATCATCTGACACGCGCCAAAGTCCGTCCCGAAGTCAAAAAGGAGCGTGTGCTTAGTCAGTTCAGTTTGATTAAAGACCGCCCGATACTTAACACCCGCAATCCCGCACTCGACAAGACGCCGCTTAGGTTCTTCACGGAGTTTATATCAAGCAATATCTTCGACGCCGTGATAAATAATTCGTCCGAAGATTACCTCGGCAGGTTTTACGGCGAATTCATCAGCTACAGCGGCGGCGACGGGCAAAGCTTAGGCGTCGTGCTCACCCCGCGACACATCACCGAGCTTTTTTGCGAACTCGTCGACCTCAAGCCCGATGATATTGTTTTCGACCCCTGCTGCGGAACTGGGAGCTTCCTTATCGCCGCAATGAGCCGTATGCTCAACGCCGCCGACGACGCTCAACGCAAACTCATCAAGCAGAAACAAATTCACGGCATCGAGGCTCGCGAGGACATGTTTTCTATCGCAACGACCAATATGATTCTGCGCGGCGACGGTCAAAGCAATCTAATCTGCGGGGACTTCTTCGCCAACGACGCGGACAATCTCCAACTGCTCGGCGCGACTGTTGGCTTTATGAATCCACCTTACAGCCAAGCTAAGAACGCCGCGACTGCTCACCTGTCCGAACTGCGCTTTATCAATCACCTGCTTAACTCGGTCGTAAGCGGCGGGCGCGTGGCGGTTATCGTGCCGGTCTCGGCGATGATTGGCAAGACTCGCGACGATAAAATTGTTAAGGGCGACATTCTCCGCCGCCACACCCTTGAAGGCGTCATCAGCCTAAACAAGAACACTTTTTATCGGATTGGAACCGTGCCTTGCGTGGCGGTCTTCACGGCGGGCGAACCTCACCTACAGTCTAAGCGCGTGAAGTTCATCAACTTTGAGGACGACGGCTTTGAGGTCAAAAAGCATGTCGGGCTTGTCGAGACCGAACGCGCTAAGGACAAGAAATTTTATCTGCTGGACTGCTGGCACGGCAAGATTAAGGACGCGCCCTCTAAGTTCATGGTCGAGACGACGATTGAGCCGCAAGACGAGTGGTTGCACTCTTTTTACTACTACAACGACGAATTGCCCGCCGACGTGGACTTTAATAACACCGTCGCCGATTATCTTACCTTTGAATTCAATATGATTGCTCACGGGCGCGAATATCTCTTCCCGCTCAAAAAAAAACGCAACCTGACTGAACCGCCGCCGCCCCTTAGCTCTAAACGCTGGAAAA
>JAFQZB010000258.1 GCA_017406175.1 Selenomonadaceae bacterium
GAATCGCTGTCGAATGTTTCAACGTTTTTCAGGTGTTCAATAGCGGCATTTTTTTCAGCATCAAAGTCGGTTAGAGCTTTTTTTACGGAGCGGAGTTCGATTTTGAGCGAATCAATAGAAGATATAGTAGTTTTGTTTTTTACCGCCAATTCAGGATGGAGCTGGAAAAACTCGTTGCGAATATCTGATTCGACATATCCGCCTTCGGTAGCCCACTGATACAAAGAGGCGATAGAAATACCATTGGGGTCGTGATGAAAGCCGTTCCATTTATGCTCGCATTCGCCTTCTTTGAAATCAGGTTGGGTACGACTCCAGTTTTCCCAAAGGCTACAGTCCATGTCCTCGTTGAATAAGGCAATGCCAACCCCAAGCCATTTCTCATACTCGCCGTCAACAACATTGATATAATCAAGCATACGACGAATGCGAAATTCCTTTAAGTCGGGATTGTCATCGAAATAATCAATGTCGGTTTTCCGTACAGTTTTCGATTGCATTTCTGTAGGCGGAGTGGCGATTACTAGAGCGCTTAATTTCTCGTCGATTTGATTGGGAGAAAAGCGCAAACCGGAATCTTCGACGATGTGGCATAAAGGAGCATCGTCTTTGCCGAGTTTGTAGTTGAAAGTGCCAGGAGTACGAAGAACGCGAGGTAAATCGCCAACGCCGTCAATTTTTTTGCCGTTAGCGCGTAGTCGGATAATGTCAAGCAAGAGATTGTTGCGGCGTTTGAGTTCCTCACGATTTTGGTCGGTGATTGCAATCGGAGTGTCGAAGATAAAGTATGCGTGAAGTCCGTAGCCAGAATTGATAATAATTGAGGGCGTAAAGGGCAGGAACGATTTCGCTTCGTCGAAGTCAGCGGCAAGATTATCGCTTTTATGGGCGTCGGATTGAATATCGATGTCGACGACAATAGCGGTTTGATAGGAGACGGCAAGTTCATCGCCGCGTTTGCTACTCGTCGGTTCGACACAGACAGAATTGACGGCGTGCCATACGTCAAAGCCTTTATTAGAGAGTTCAATAGCTTTTACAGCCATCTCTATTCTTTGTGTTTTGTCGGCAATAGAGAAAGAATAAGTTTCGATTCCGTCTCTGAATGTAATCAGGTAAGAGAAATTTTTTTCAGTAATTTTGTCATAGAGCAGATTGAAAAAATTAGCTACTTGAGCAATTTGGCGTTGCTTGTTGATAGTTGTCATATGCAAGTCCTTTTTCCATGTTATTGGGCGTAAAAAAGACGACACTCACGCTGGTGAATGTCATCTAGAGCGTGTTGGTAAACTCTAGGGGCTGTGGACTAAATGCTAACGAAAAAAATTTTCGTAAAAATCTTATCAAAATTACCTTGAAAAGTAGTGTTTGCTCAGGAAAAAATCTTAATCATTTTTATAAAAAACTCTTCGATTTAGTTATGAATTTTAAATTGTCCACAGTCCCTAAAGTTGAAGCATAATGGCAGAGAGCAAGACGAAATTGAGAAAGCAGACAGTTAATTTATCATAACGAGTGGCTATGCGTCGA
>JAFQZB010000259.1 GCA_017406175.1 Selenomonadaceae bacterium
GTGCAAACATTCGCTCTGCAATTGTCAAGTTCACGGGCAAATCTTCAAGCGAACTTTTGGAAATGCAAATACGCACGGGTAACATTCAGACGATCTACACTACACCCGAAAATCTCGAATACGGAATGCCTCTTGGTGCGTTGAAGGTCTCGTAACATGAAACAGTTCACATTGTCATTGAACAAAAATTTTCAAAGCCCCGTCGTGTATTTGGAGAAATTTTTCAATCTCTATGCCATGCTTGACATTTTCCCGAACATGCATATCATTGCGGCAAGACTCAACATGCCTTTCCGGATGATTCTCAGTGCAACAATGTTCCGAAATTTGATCTGCGAGATTGATGCTTACAATCATAAGCTGAACGTTACAATTCCCGATACGCAATCACCCGTCAGAAATCTCGTCATATACGACAAAGACGGAATTATGCACGTAGCTTGCAGTGACGGTAAATTGGCGAACTGCACTTAAACAGGAGTTTGACATCATGAATTATAAAGTTGATTATAGCACACAGTCGCGAACCAATCCTGTATTCTTTACGGCAAAGACGGCAATTTGCTTGATGGCACGAGCAGGAATCCCCGACGCTACAGAAATCGTTCATCGCTTGGAACTTGAAGACAATCAACCGCTTCAAAGCATGGCGGATTCAGATACGGTTCTCGGAAATGCGATTGTGGTTGAGGCAAAGTATCGCACCATGTGCCGCCTGATTGAGGATTGCGGCTATCGTGTATGCGTAGATTTGCCCTGCGGTTACACGCCCAAAGCTCTGCATTTGACGCAAAAAGATTTTCGTTTCGTCGGACTGGATTTGCCAATCGTGATACAGGAAATTGCGCCGATTATTCGATCTCTTGCCAATCGTTCGGAGCTTACGACTTTCTGCGAAGTCGACGCAACAAATTACGAATCACTTGAAAAGGCATTGCGTGATATTGACGAGCCGCTTTGCATAACGACGGAAGGAATGATGATCTACTTCACTGAAAATGAAGTCAATACCGTCATTGCCAACGTTCGCAATCTGTTGGAAGTTCACGGCGGCTACTGGATAACGCCCGATCCCGAAGTTAAATTGCAGTTTATCGAAACTTTTCGTTCCGTGTTCGGCGAAAGTTCGCTTGATAAGCTGACGACAACAGGAAACGCCGCAATCAAACAGTCGGGCGGGACAAATTTATCCAACTCGTTCATCTTGGACGCGGCAGACGTAATCGGCTCCCGCAAAACGGCGGAGTCTCTTTTGGCAAAGCACGGACTGAAAGCCGAGCGAGTTAATTTGGCGGAGCACATGCCCGAACTCAGCGTTTATAGTCAACTCACGTCGGAACAGATTCTGCGCTTCAAAGAAGCGATGCGCCGTTGCAACTATTGGATTATCGCTCTCGACGCCACGCGAAAACTTAAAGCAATTCAAAAGCAACGTCCTTTCGAGATGAGCTACACTATCGAAAACGGAATTTTACGGCTGACTTTGCGTGGCAGAATTGACAGCATATCCGCGCCGAAAATTTTGACTGCATGGGAGTCGGAAAAAGTCGTTAATGTCATTGACGGCGTGGAAATCGATTGTTCCGCACTTGAGTATATCTCTTCCGCCGGAGTTCGCGTGTTGTCTGACATACACGGAAGTTGTAAGCGTGGCGTAGAATTTCTCAACGTCAATCCGTCTGTAGCAGAAATTTTAGTGGGTCCATTTGTGGGTCCACAGCAGAAAAAATCGCCGAATTAAGCGGAAAGAATGTAACGGACGAATTCAGCAGAGTCTTGATATACAAGGCTTCTCGGAATGTGCGGAAGATACGAAATCTGCTTTAATCGAACTTCTAAGCCGTGGGTCGCGTGTTCGAGTCACGCCGGGCGCGCCATATGAAATCAACAAAGTCCCGTCAATCGACGGGGCTTTTTCCGTTCAAGTCGTCAATCGCTCGTAAAGTTTCATAAGCTCCGCGACGACTTTAGGCTCGTCGTCCAAAAGATTTTCAAAGCCATATGCTTTAGCGACTGCAAGGTCGTTTTTTTTGTGCGCGTCACGTAAATCACTCGGCATGGTCAATTCGTCGTACAGGTCGGCTAGCGTCGCCTTAGGGTAGCGAGCGCGAACGTCCAAAATCCTCTGCGCGGTCTGCTCAATCAATCGCTGCTGCTCCAAAGTCGGCTCAACCCACACAAAGTTATTGTAGACCACGCTCCCTGAATAGCGATAATCGGACTTCAGCCGCCCGGCAACCGCCCGCACCCAAGCCATATGGATTGAACTCGTCAAAACTCCGAAATGATAGACCGTCGCCGAAGGAACGATTAAAGCCGCGTTGCTTGCAATAAAATTCGGCGGCATAAACCCAATCGGAATGTAGAGGCGGTTCTCCGAAGAGGTCATCGGAATCAAAATGTAATCGGTCGTCGGCTGCGATATAAAGAAGAACAAATGCGGCGTCGCGGCTTTCTCGCGGGTTGGCTTAGCAGTGCTCGCCTTGCGCATGGTTTGCACGCCTTCCAGTCGCCGATGAAGTTCTTTATTGCGAAGTTCATTAGGAGCCGCCTCGACTAGCCACAGACAATAACGCTCGATGTTGTTAATGAACTCATTGCCGCCGACGTATCGATAAACAAACTTCGCAAGCGCAGGTTCACGCCTCAAGAGGGCTTTGCGTTCGTCAGCCGTCAAAATCAGATTGCCGCCGTCGCTGGGCTTGTTCCCTAAAAAGATACGCGGCACGAAGTGTTGAAGATGTTTAGCGCGACTCTCGATAAAGACGGTCGGGGCGTCGACGAGGTAGGGATTGATATTGGTCGCGGGCAAGACTTTTTCGCCGTCAAAGATTTTCTTGTCGACGGGCAACGACTTATCCGCCATGCCGACAATCACGCAATGAATCGCCGCCTTATGAAAAGATTCGCTGTCCCATTTGAAGGTTCGCCGCCCGAAGATGATTTGCATGTTGTATTCGTCGAAGAGTTTTCGCCAAAGCGGCGCGACTTGCTCGCCTTGAGTGATTGAGTTGGTCGACACGAACGCGGCTTTAATATTCGTGCCCGCCATGAGCTTAGCGGCTTTGTGATACCACGCGCCAACGTAATCGATGCTGTTGGACAGTTTGACCTTGCCGAAAATCTTCACGGCGTCGGATTTCTGATTGGCGTCCATCATGCTCGCGCCCACGAACGGCGGGTTGCTGATGATGTAATCGGCGTCGGGAGCAATCGTCCGCCAGTCGACGTGCAAGGCGTTCGCCTCGTGAATGTTGGCGTAGGTCTTTAGCGGGAAAAGTTCCAAGCCCTTGTGAACAATTTCTTCGGTCTCGCGCTTCATCTTGAGTTCGGCAATCCAAAGGGCGGTTTGTGCGACGACGACGGCGAAATTATTTATCTCGATGCCGTAAAAGTTTTGGATTGAAACTTTAATCGGGTCGACGAGTTCGCCGAGCGTGATTTGACTGCCGAGGAGTTCCTTTAAGATGTCGTTTTCGAGGCGACGCAAGCTCAGATAAGTTTCCGTCAAAAAATTTCCAGAGCCGCAAGCGGGGTCGAAGAACTTCAGCGCGGCGATTTTGTCTTGCAGTTCGCGAAGTTGCTTTTTAGTCTTAGCTTTGGCAAATTCAGCGCGGAGGTCGTCCATAAACAGCGGGTCGATAACTTTATGAATGTTTTCCGTGGAGGTGTAGTGCATACCGCCGGCGCGTCGCACTTCGTCGCCGAGCGTCGATTCAAAAACCGTGCCGAAAATCGCGGGCGAAATGTCTTCCCACTTGAAACCTCCGCTTGCCTCGTCGAGGAGGAGCCTCTTAATATCGGGCGTGAAGTTCGGGAAGTCGATTTTGTCCTTGAATAAGCCGCCGTCAACGTAAGGAAACTTCTTCAACGTGTCGTCAAGGTAAGGGCTACGCTTATCGGGCGGCGTGTCTAGGACTTTGAACAGTTCGATTAAGTCTTGACGAACGTTGCGCGAGCCTTCGAGGTAGTCGCGGAAAATTTTATGCTTGCCGAAGATGTCGATTGACTCGGCATAAAGGCAGAAGACCAGCCGCACACAAAGCTTATTGAGGTCGGAGAGGCTGTCGGGCGTTGTGACTTTGACTTGAGCGCGTAGCCCGTCATAGACTTTGGCGACTATTGCGCCCGCCTTGATTGATAGCTCGTGTTCGACGGAGATTTTATGTTGGGACTCGTCGACAATGAAGTTTAGCTCCTTGAAACGTTTGGGCAACTCGAACAGGGAAATAATCAGCGGGTCGCGTTCGGGACGACGCTTATCCATGTCGAAAACGCGGAATTCTCGAAAGTTGCAAGTGATAATCCA
>JAFQZB010000260.1 GCA_017406175.1 Selenomonadaceae bacterium
GCCGGCCAGCATTTATTTGCAAAGGCGATGTATTTTCTTGCTCCTTTATGTTTTTCCGCCCAATCGAGTAAAGTCAATTCGTACTGTGCCATTCGTTCGAGCAGGTCGGGATAAGGATTTCCGTCGCGTCCAAGTTCTTGCGCCATATCTGCAACGATTTCTTTAATGCGCGGATCGTCTTTATGTTCGCGGTAGGAAACGAGCAAATCCAGTTCGGAATTTTCTTCGACTTCCACTCCGAGATTGTAGAGCGGCTGAATCGGAGCATTGCAAGCGAAAAAATCCTGTGGACGCGGACCGAAGGTGATGATTTTAAGATTTTTCAAACCGATTAGCGTACGAGCAATCGGCTGAAATTCCCAAATCATGTCTGCAATTTCTTCGGCTGTTCCAACAGGATATTCGGGAATATAAGCTCTCAATTTGCGAAGTCCGAGGTTATACGAGCAATTTAACATGCCGCAGTAAGCATCGCCGCGCCCGTTGATAAGATTTTTGCCGGTCTCCTCAGCTGTGGCGACATACATAACAGGTCCGTCAAATTCTTTAGCGATTAGTGTTTCAGATGTCTCTGGACCGAAGTTACCGAGAAAGACTGCCAGTGCGTTGCAACCTGCGTCACGAGCCTCTTTGACCGCCGCGAGCATGTCGGCTTCGTTTTCTACGGTTTTCTTGATTTCCACGAGAGAACCGTATTTTTTCGTGTAAGCCTCGACGATGGCTTTGCGACGATTCTCCGACAGCGAGATAATAAAGCAGTCACGACTGACAGAAATGATCCCGCATTTGACTTTCGGAATGTTGCTCATTTTTTTCGCTCTCCTCTCTGCGTGCACAAGCACATTTAACTTTGCGAAGAATAACATTTCTTTGCGTGCTTGTCAACAAAAATTTTAGAAAGCAACTTTGCTGAATCTTATATTGACGTGTGAAATTAGCTGTGCTATATTTTATGTGCATGTGAACGCAAAATTAGTAGAGGAGGACTTTTTATGAGGTACTTAATCGGGGTTGATATTGGTACTTCTGCAACTAAAACTGTGCTGTTTGATGAGACGTGTCAGGTAGTTTGGTCGGCTTCTCAGGAATATCCGCTGTATCAGCCGCAAAACGGTTGGGCTGAACAAAATCCCCAGGATTGGTTCGAGGCAGTCACTAAAACCGTTAGAAGCGTCATCAATAATTCGGCTGTGAACGCTGAAGACATCAAAGGTATCGGGCTTTCGGGGCAAATGCACGGGCTTGTTATGCTCGACGAAAAAAATAAAGTCATTCGTCCGGCAATTATTTGGTGTGACCAGCGTACTCAAAATGAGTGCCGAGAAATTACTGATCGAGTTGGCACGGAGCGATTGATTCAAATTACCGCGAATCCCGCACTCACAGGGTTTACCGCGTCCAAAATCCTCTGGATTCGCAACCATGAGCCCGAAAATTATCGTGCATGTCGTCATATTCTCTTGCCGAAAGATTACGTTCGTTTTTGTATGACCGACGAATTTGCTACCGAAGTTTCCGACGCAAGCGGTATGCAACTTCTTGATGTGCCTTCTCGTCGTTGGTCGGACGAAGTTCTTGATAAGCTTGAGATTAACAAAAGTCTCCTGCCCAAAGTTTACGAATCGCCTGAAGTCACAGGTACTATAAATAAAAAATTCGCCTCTCTGACAGGGCTTTCAACCAAAACTGTCGTGGTCGGCGGTGCAGGTGATAATGCGGCGGCGGCGATTGGAACTGGCATTGTCAAGGACGGACTGGCATTCACGACGATTGGCACTTCAGGCGTCGTTTTCGCTCATACTTCAAAACCAATAATTGACCCGAAAGGTCGCGTTCATACTTTTTGCTGTGCTGTTCCTAATTGCTGGCATGTAATGGGTGTCACACAAGCAGCAGGCTTATCCCTTAAGTGGTTCAGAGATACTCTGGCGGAAATTTACAAAGCCGAAGAGGAAAAAACCGGCATTGATTCTTATGCGCTAATCAGTAACGACGTGAAAAAAATTCCGATTGGCAGTCATCGATTGATTTATCTGCCGTATCTTATGGGCGAACGCACTCCACATCTCGATGCAAATTGTCGCGGCGTGTTTTTTGGTTTGTCGGCGATTCATACCAGAGTTGATATGCTCCGTGCGGTAATGGAAGGGGTCGGCTATTCGTTGACTGACTGCCTTGACGTTCTGCGCGAAATGAAAATCAATGTGACTGAAATGATGGCTTGTGGCGGCGGTGCGAAAAGTCCCGTGTGGCGACAAATGCTGGCTGACATGTACGGTTGCGAAGTTAAAACGATTAAGGCGAAGGAAGGTCCGGCATTGGGTGCGGCAATTCTGGCGGGCGTCGGAGCAGGGATTTTCCCCGATGTTGTCTCGGCTTGCTCTGAATTCATTAAGCGTGAAACTTTTTGTTCGCCGGATTCAGTCGCACAAGCTTACTATGAAAAGGGACATGCGCTGTACAAAAAACTTTATCTTCAACTCAAAGACTGTTACAAAGACTTGGCGCGGCTGTGAGGTGTCGGCATGAAAAATATTTACTCGGAAAATTTTCGGCAATACGGTCGAGTTTTGGATTTGGACGTTGCCGACTTCGTAAAAAAAATTCTTGAGCGTCCAAAGGCTCCCTACGGACAAGTCGTCTATGAGCCTTCAATAGAAGAATTTGAGGCATTACCTTTATTTGCTAAAATAACTGTGCAAATTTATGGTGGAATGTACCTTGAGTTTGGTCACTGCAGTGGATTCAATAATAAACTCAATGCCTTAGAATATCATCGTTCCTCGGAAATCAACATCGCGGCTACAGATTTAATTTTAATGCTCGGTCGTCAGCAGGACATTGACTACAAGAATTTTTCTTACGACACAAACAAGATTGAGATATTTTTTGTTCCTGCGGGAACAGCGGTTGAACTTTATGCGACTACTTTACATTATGCGCCTTGCAGTGTAAATGGAAAAGAATTTCGTTGTGGTGTGATTCTTCCTTTTGGCACAAATTCTGACCTTTTGATTTCAATAAATCACGAAGGAGAGAATAAATTGCTTTTTGCCGTAAACAAATGGCTGATAGCGCACGAAGAAAGTGGAATAGACGGAGCTTGGATAGGATTGCGCGGAAAGAATCTCACGGTTTGAATTCTGACTTTGATTTATCTTCGATAAACGGTAAAATAGCGGAGGCAAATCAAAACAGAAGGCGTGATTGTATGGTGACAATGAAAAAAATCGGCGAACTTTGTGGAGTCTCTCGCGGTACAGTGGATCGTGTGCTAAACGGTCGTGGCAGAGTCAGTCCGCAAACCGAAGCCGCTATTTTGAATATGGCGAAACAACTGGGCTACGAACCAAATCCCGCAGGAAAAGCATTGGCGGCAAGAAAACACAAACCGCTAATCAGCGTTGTTTTGTCTTCAGAAGGTAATGCTTTTTTTGATGAAGTTCTGCGCGGTATGAAAGAAGCCGCTGAAGAATACGAAATTTACGGTCTGGAAGTCCGGTATCACACTATGAAGGGTTACAACGTCGACCAACAAATCGAACTCTTGAAAAGCGTCAAAGCTTACTCAAACGCCGTTGTTGTCAATCCCATTGACAGTCCGCGCATTGCCGAGCTTTTGAATCAGTTCATCGAAGAAAATATTTTTGTCGTCACGGTGAACAATGACATCAAGAATTGCAACCGACAATGTTTCGTCGGAAGCGATTACTTCAATGGCGGTGTGACAGCTTGCGCCATGTTTGAAATCGTGCTTGGCAAGAAAGCAACAATCGGCATTGTAACCGGTAGCAATCAAATTCTCGGACATCTTGAAAGGCTGGAAGGGTTCAAAAAACGAATGGAGCAGTTGCCCGAATTTAAAATTGTCGACGTTATGGAAAACGAAGATGACGAAATTACTTCCTACAATGTTACTCAAAAACTTTTGAAAAATTACCCTGACATTGACGGTTTATTCCTCGTAGCCGGTGGCGTTTATGGCGCGAGCCGTGCCGTATTGGATTTGCCCGAAGAGAATCGCCCTTTCGTTATCGCGTTTGACTCTGTTCCCACTACCGTCGAGATGATGCATAAAGGTACCGTCAAAGTCATTCTTTATCAGCACCCTTATCGTCAAGGTCATCGCTCTATTGATTTAGCCTTCGAGTACTTGGTCAACGGCAGATCTCCTGCTAAAGCTGAACACGTCTTTAAAAATGAAATTCGTCTGCTAGAAAATTTATAAAGTACTTGCACATACTTTTTA
>JAFQZB010000261.1 GCA_017406175.1 Selenomonadaceae bacterium
CACGACGAACTATGGAAACAAACCAACAAATTCGTCGGCAATTTCATCTCGACGGCTCAGATGCCAAATGCACTCGACGGACTAAATGCACTTCTTTACAAAACCGATGATTTTGGCTCTATTAAAAATTCTGAGCGCGGGATTGAAGTCACTGAAAATTTTTCCCACACCACTATTGCTATTGCGCTCATGTTAGCAGACAAAGCTTTGAATCATCAACCGCTTATTATCAATGGTTCCCCCGATTTCCATAAAACAGTGCTTCAAGTCGCCCTTCAGGATAATCTCCTCATTTCTTTTCAAGATAAACTTATGCAAGGAACTTTTGAACTGCGAAAACGAGAAAAAGAAACCGTAAGAAGAAATTTCCTAGCCAATGGCAGCATTATTATCTCCACACGCCCAAAACCTCAATCTCGTATTCATCCGGCTCGTGCGAAAACCATAGAAGAAGCAACAAAAACAGGATTTCATTTGCCGACTTTATCTCAACTTCCGTCGCTAAATGGGAAATCGGAAGGAATAAAACTGACCGAAGATGAAGTCAGTGACTTAGACCAATTCATGCAAGAGCAATATCAGCACATCCGTTATGATTTTTCCGACGAGCAAAAAAGATTAGCTCAGTTGACTGCTAAAAAAATTTTGGAAAATGTGCAAGAGGCACTCAAACAAAAATCGGCTGTTTCTCATGCTGAGTATATAAATCGAGAAAAGGCATATGAAAAACGCGGCGGCTGTATATTTCAATTTCACTGCCTGCCCAAATGGGCGAACGACGACCCCAAAAAATTTTTCCAAGCCGCCGATAAATATGAAGGCGTCGGACATCGGCGTTACGTTGAAATTGAATTTGCCTTGCCCAATGAATTGAAAACAATCGAGCAATATCGCCAGATTATTGACGCTTTCATTGCAAAACATTTAAGCGACCATTATTATGCCTACGCGATACACAACAAAATAGGAATGATGTCCGATGGGCAACATCATCCCCACGTCCACATTATGTTTTCCGAACGCCTGATTGACGACGTAGAAAAAATAAACGAACGTTCCGCTAGAGCTTTTTTCCTCTATCCTGCGCGAAAGAAAAAAGATGGCTCTCAACCGTCCTTTGAAGAAAAATGGAAACGCGGAGCTCCTAAAGACCGTAAGTGGTGCAATCGTCAATACGTAAGCAAAATGCGAGCAGACTTTGCTCAAATCCAAAATGAAGTGTTAGAGCAAAATGGTTTTTCTATCCGAGTGGATCACCGAACTCTACAGGCGCAAAAAGAAGAAGCCGAGCGAAACGGCGATTCTTTTCTTGCCAGACTTTTTAGCCGTATTCCGGAAAAATATGTAGGCGTAATTTCCTGCAAAGAGGATGATGACGAGAAAGTAGAACGGCTGAAAGAATTTCGCTCTCTTCGAAAACAACATTTTGATTTAGTGATGAACTTAGACGCTATAGCGAAGGAAACGGAAGAATTGGAAACTAAGGATGCCATTCAAATTGCCTCTACCGCCGCAAAAAGGCTCATGGACTCGAAAGAATATGCGCTACAAAAATTTGCCTCTCAACATCTTTTGGCAATGAGAGAAAAAATGCTGACTGCGGTGGTGGAAGTGAATAAATGGAAGCGCATCATTATTTCCCAACATGACGCCGAAGAAAAAGCCAAGCTTGAATACATGACTAAATTCGAGCGGGAGCTTTGGCAAAAATATTTTGAAACGCTAGCGCAGAAAAAGCACTTGGAACAATTTTTGCAGACACTCAAAAAGCCCGATGAATCGGAGAAAGAGGAAGTCAAAGCATATGAGGAGCTTGTTCGTGGCGTTAATTCCAAAATTTTTTCTCTACTGACTTCGGCACGAGCGATGAAAAAATCAGTGGAGGACATCAAACGCCGCCTTGAAAAACCTGAATTCAAAAATAATATCCTGATGGTGACGCACCGGATTTTACAATCGAACACTTACGCCAGAAAAATGCTGAAACGAGCAAGCGAGGAACTGGACAAAGCGGTCGATGACCTAAGAAATGAATTGTTTGCGAAGACAATGGAAGAGTCGCAAACCAGTTTCAAAACCCGTGAAGTTTACGACCTGATTCGTCAGCAGTATCGCGCCCTTAAAAAGGAACACGAGGATTTGTTCGTTGAAAAATTTCACCTCCAACGCCAGATAATTTCTCCACAACGCGCTATGTTTATGGCGAAAAATATTTTTGTACGTGGAGAATATAAAAGACTGCGCGAAAAGATTCGGCGATACAAAAAATACGAGCAAAAGCTTGCTCCTAAATTACTTGCTTATGCTAAGGAAGAAAAAGAGTTCCAAAAGCGAGACTGGTCGGTCTTCTCGCGCTCTACTTTTTTGCAAGTTCAGTATTATCTGACCAAACATAGGACATTGCTGGAATTGGAAAGAAGCCGTCTCGACCAAATTAAATTCTCTCTGCAAAACAAACAAGCCGAGTTGGAAGCTTTATGCCGCCAACCCAACGCAGTGAAAAAAATCGAAGAAATAGCGACGGGGATTCTTCGCAAAAATTTAAGATTCGTCTGGCAGTCGAAAGAAGTCGACAATCGCGACAAAGAAATACTTCAGCGCATGAATCACGCTAAAGAGCAAATGAAAGCATTAGAAAACCGTATTGCTCTCGATAAAGTCAGTACTCGTTATCGGGTTATGGTTTCTGATACGTTGACGAAAAATCAAGCAGCATCGTTAATTGCCGACGCTATTCTCTTTGAGCCGGAAGCAGTGCAACTGGTCGCTCGCTCCGACGGTAATAATCTGGAAATGGAAAAGGATTGGGAGATGATGAGCGAATTCGACAAAGATGAACTCATTCGCCAAAAAATTATCCGAGAATTGTAATGATAAACGTGAGCGACGTATTTGGTTGCCATGCATCATAGCAAAATTTTCCTCTTTACATCCATACGCTTTTGAAGTATACTACGCGCATGGAAAATTTTCTGATACCTCAAGTCGTTGTCGAAACTCCTACTTATCTTCGCGCTGTCGAGGAATTTTGGGATTCCGACACCCAAAACGAATTCAAGAATTTTATCGGAGTAAACTTTTTACTCGGCGACATCATCCCTGACACTGGAGGTTTGCGCAAAATCCGTTGGAAGAGCAACAGCAAGGGAAAACGCAGTGGTGCTCGCGTCATCTACTACTTTTATGACGAAAATCACCCCGTCTATTTACTCTTTGCCTATTCCAAAAATGTTCAAACCGATTTAACCGAGCATGAAAAAAAGTTACTTCGCCAATTTGTTTCTCGACTGAAAATTTCTTTCCGCTCTAAGGAGAATGGTTCCAATGGACAATGAAAAAATTTCCCCTATCGCCTCTGGTATTATTCAAGGCTTAAAGGAAGCCATTGCCGACGCAAATGGCGAACCAGTCACTGGTACAAAAAAATCTGCCGTTTTTCGCGTTCAGCCTCAACAGATTCGCCAACAACTCAATATGTCTCAAAGTCAATTTGCTCAAGCTTTTGGTATTCCTATCAGAACTTTGCAAGGTTGGGAACAAGGCAGACGCAAAATTGATATGACTACTGCCTCTTACCTACGCACTATTTCCAAATTTCCCAATGAAGTTCAAGTTGCTCTGGCTAATTGAATCCTTTGCTTAAAGGATTTATCTTACAAGCGTCGAATTTTGTCACAAAACAATTTTAAACGGAGGATAAATTATAGAACGACCTATATAAACGCGGAAAACTCCACAGTGTTTCCTACGCACTGTAGAGTTTTTTCGGTAGTGTAAAATGGATTGTGTAAGTAAGAGAGCACAATCCATTTTTTTGATATAGGAGAGAAAAAGAGATGAAAAGAAAGAATCGAGACACACCCGG
>JAFQZB010000262.1 GCA_017406175.1 Selenomonadaceae bacterium
GCTTTTATCGACCGAATTCATACATCGAATTGTAAATTCATCTGTAGCGACTTCCGCCAAATTGATGTAAATATTTTTAATGAAAATGATTTTGTCTATGCCGACCCGCCGTATCTGATAACGTGCGCGGCTTATAACGAAAATGACGGTTGGACTGAACACGACGAATGCGACCTGCTGAAATTTTTGGATTCTATCCACGCGAGTGGGATACGATTCGCCTTGTCAAATGTGCTCAGCAGTAAAGGCAAAAGAAATAATATCTTGACGGACTGGCTCAAAAGTAACGCAAATCGTTATACGGTTATACATTTAAAACACAGCTACGCCAATTCCAATTACCATAAAACGGACAAAAGCTCGGAGAGCGATGAAGTTCTCGTTGTCAATTACGATTTTGAGCAAGGGCGGTGATGTAACTTGAATCTTCAATACAAAAGCTTTTATTGGAGCTTGGGCACGACCAGTTTCCGTACAAAAAATTTCAACAAAAAGATTGAACAGCAACTTGCTCTGCTACGAGATTTTTGGGCATTGAAAGAAAACGCCGGCAAAGTCTGGAACGGCAATAACGTGATCCAAACGGCTTATTATGACTTTCTGCACGAAGTAGGATTCATTTACGGCAACGCCAATAACAAACCAAAAGATGCTCGCGAGAAGACATCCGGCTTGGTATCGCTCGGCTTAATTGATGATAATCGTCGGTTTACGGAAGTTGGCGAACAACTTTTGAGTATCAGCGAACGAAATGATTTTTCCGTTGATAATCCGTTAGGAATTCCTGCTGATAGTTTCATTTACCTCAAGCAGTTATTGAAAACCTCTGTCAAAGTTGACACAGAACGTGTACGATCTTTTATCGTCACGATCTACCTCATCACAAAACTCGGCGGGCTTTCATATGAAGAATTCACTTATCTTTTGCCGTTGAGCATTGATAGGCACAGCACATTGGACGCCGTAGAGAATATAAAGGCTCTGCGAAATAATGCGACCTCCATTGACGAAATAATTTTGGCGCGTCTTATGACAAGAGATAATTACAAGATTGCGCTGAAATATTTTCTTAAAGTTCCAATCGTAACGGCAGATGTTATCGCCGCCGTCGGCATAAACAGAAAAAGTCGCCGATATGACAAAGCTTATTTTCCACTCTACAGTGCGCTTCATAAATTTTACTTGGAACATAAAGGAGCGGCTGTTAATGAGATAGTTCCTGCTCTTAAACGACTTACAAATACAGGCAAGCTTTGGCAATGTCATCTTTTCGGCAATAACGATCTCGCCAAAATAAAAAAGAATCCTTCGGAATATTTGCAACCCAACAACTTTAATGACGTTGACACCGAAGAAAAATTTCGTCGGGCATTTTTCGCTACAATGCATGTCATCAAAGCCAAGCGAAGTCTTGAAGATTATTTCGACCTCAATCGCAGATACATGAAGACTTCGGACATCATTTTATTCAGCGAAGACAAAGTATCGCTTGATATTGTGCCGCGTCATTACTTCGCTCCGATTTGCGACAGATTGTTGGACATCGCTTTTGATAACTCTGCGCGGTTGCAAGAAAATTGTCGATTGGAAGACATCGCAGTTTTTCTTCGTCCGAATGAAAATGTTATCCTTGACGGCATTAATCGAGAATTCTCGTTGAATCTAAAATCTCTAAAGGACGCAGGAGAAATTTTAGATCGTCAACGCTATATCAGATTGAATCATTTGATTGACTCTAAATTTACCGACGAACAAATTTTAAATTTGCTGACATTCATTTCTGACAGAGCCGACAACGAAATTCAAAAGCTGGTGACAGATAACGCCGATATTCCAACTATCTTTGAATACGTTCTAGGCATACTCTGGTATAAAATTAGCGACCGTCA
>JAFQZB010000263.1 GCA_017406175.1 Selenomonadaceae bacterium
CTTGCAAAAACGAAGCAGAACAAAAGTTCATTGCAGACACCGTCAGCGAATTCATCAATCAAAATTTGGATATTGAGATTAATCGGATTAAGAGCCACTTACGTCACAACGAAATTCATTTCCTGGGATTCAAGCTAATTAAAAGCAAACGTTCTATCTGGATTCTCTTTGACAATCCTAAGGAATATACTGACCACCTTAAAAAATTTAAGCTTTATACCTACACACAATGTCAAGCTTTTATGAAATGGTTTAAAAGTATACTCAATCACTTTGATATTGTCAACGACATGGGTGACTTTCTTGACAGAGTTGAACAAAAACTTTATCGCGAATAAAACGTGGCGTCCTTACAAAAATTGGCAATGTCTATCAGTACAGCGAGGGCAGGGAAAAAATCTTCATTGACATTTATGCTTTGCGAAAAACTACTAAAACTTCTTACAAGGAATACCTCATCGGTAGCAAATGGCTCAAAATGCGCAAGCTGTTGAAATACAGAGATAATGACCAAGCGATTTATGGAGCTTTCCAATATCTTTGGAGCCTATGGACTAAACAAAAAGGCAAAGACGCAATTACGAAAGAAGAATTAGACCCATTCGACGCTCAAATTCATCACGCTAAACTATTTTCAAAGGGCGGTTCCAACACTCTTAAAAATCTTATTCTGATTAGCTCAAAGACACACTACTTGATTCATCACGGCAAAGACCTTGACAAACGATTTGAAAAGTACCGTAAACACTTGAAGTAAGAAAAATAGATGGCAAGCCGTGTGCGCGGAAACGTGCACGCACGGTTTAGAGGAGGGGAAAAGGCAGAGACTACCTCAAAGCCTTACCTATTCCTATCAAAACTTTTGCTGACATCGCCGCGACGATTGCTGAAATTTTTTCCGTCGACCTTGAAACCTGCGGCAAAAGTTTTCTTCAAAAAATATCCCGCAGATAGTTTACGGCTCAAAAGTCCGCGCAGGCGTCAACCTCGGCACGCTCAAAATTTTTCCGTAGAGTTTGTGCCGCGAGGCAGGACATTTTTTCCAAAGGTAAAAATGGTAACTTAGGAGGTTGATGCGTATGATAAACGCTGACGAACACAAGAAGTTACTGGCTCAAATCGCGGAGCTTGAGAAAAACAGCATCAATTACTTTGACGTTGAGAAAGAATTTTTCCTTATCCACTCTAATAATTTATCCCAAGTTCGTCCTCGACTTTACGGCTACTCTATTCAACGCAGTGGCATTTACGAGGACGACGACCTCACACCCGAAGCAATCGCAGGCTTGGACGGGCGCGGTTGCTATGTTTATGTCGACGTTCAGGACGGCAAAATAACAATTAAACAAGATATTAACGGTTGCTATGGCATTTACCTTTTCCGTCACGGCGATTACTTCGCGTTGAGCAATTCTTTCTTCCGTTTGCTTGATCATGCCAAATTTCTCTATCCTCTAACTGTAAATAGAGACTATTGCCTTTATCAAGTGACGGACAATCTTTGTAGTATTTCATGTTCCCAAACTGCTGTCAGTGAAATTCAGCTTGTAGATAGAAGCGCGATTCTAGAAGTTGACATTATAACGAAAAACCTCGAAATTGAATTGATTAATCATAAAGAGCACAGCATTTCTCCAGATTCGGAAGAAGGTATTGCTATTCTAGATAATTGGATTGATTTTTGGGGTAGCGTATTGCGCGGTTTAGCTCAGCATACGAAATTTATTCAGGCTGATTTATCTGGTGGATTCGATAGCCGCCTGTCATTAATATCTTTGTTACGTTCAGGTATAAATTTAAGCAACATATTAGTCTATTCATCAGATGATGGTCTTCGTACTCATAAAGAAGATTACGAGATAGCATCTAAAATTGCAGAGCATTATAAATTTAAACTAAATCAACCACTCCCTTCGCGTAAGGTTTTAAATTATAGTCTCACTGATATTTTTAATCTCGATTTTTATGGTTGTCAAACTGTTACCAATATGCCTAAGATTTTTCCAAAAAAAGGTATTGATAATTTATACCGTATTACAGGTGCCTCAGGCGAAACCCTTCGTCATCGTTGGCAAATCTTGCCGAAAAAATTTATAGAAACCCAAAGTCGCAAAATGAGTTACTATTCACGTGCGGTATCAAATGAAATATTTTTTTCTATTGAATCTATTATAAACTCTAATTTCCGTACTATATGTGAAAAATATAAAATTGAAGATGAAAATTCTGTAAGTATTTCACAATATATGTATTATGAAACATGGAGCCGACATCACTTTGGAAAAGATATGCTTAGCAATTATTTACATAACTGTTTTTTGCTTTCTCCTGCGATTGACCCAGAAATACGGACTTTAAGACTCAATACGTCGGAATGTACAGATTATAATTTGCTATTAACATTGATGTTTACTCGTTATGCGCCGGATTTGCTGAAATTCCCTTTTCAAGGTAACCGCTCCATTGCGCCCGAAACAATCGAGTGTGCGCAGAAAATAAATGAACGCTTCCCACTCGTGAAGAACGATAAAGAAAGTATATCGGGGGAGCAGTTTCATCTGCGGCCGCGTGACATACAAGCGGAGAAAATCCTCACTTCGGGTCGCAACAATCCAAACTTGCCAGATGAATTGCCGGATACTTGCTTGAAGGCGGTGTTTGAATCTAGTAGAACGTTCGGGCTGTTCACCTCGTATTTCGACGAGGAACTTTATCATTACGCGGCGTCCTATTATGATACGCATGTTTTCGCTCGCAATCGTCCACTATGTGCTATTGTGGGTTTTACGCGAGTTTTGGAGGACGTGGAAATTAGCCAGCGGAATCGTTCGCAATATCAGGATATGAAA
>JAFQZB010000264.1 GCA_017406175.1 Selenomonadaceae bacterium
CACTTGGAACGGCGGTTTTGTTCAAGACGGCAATTATAAATTCGCTGACGGGAGCGGAACGCTCACTTGGTATCGCGACGGTGAAATTACTCAAGTCGACGAAGGAAATTTCCAACATGGTCAACGACAAGGTCGTTTTTCTCACAAATTCCCAAGCGGCAGAGTTGTTTACAGTAACTGGAATAACGGTGTAGAAATTCCTTGATTGAACTAATCCAACTATAATGCCATAGTTGAAAAATGTCTACGACCTTGAAAATGGTAATCGTTCAAGTTTGATATTTTAGAGACATACTATATCGAAGAAAGCTCAAGCGTTCGCGCTTGGGCTATTTTGTTTCCGTTTTTAGATTGGAGGAGATAGCTTTGAAACAAGGCAGAACCTTAATGGAGCTGGGAAAAGAGTTGCAACGCCAAAGACAAAATCGGCAGGATTTCCTTGCCGACACACGCTCGCTGGAAATGCAGTCGGATTCGTGCGGCTCAACGCTTCATCTGTCGCTCGACAGACACGACTACAGCTTTACGGTCGGTGACAACGCTCATCAGCAAATCGCTACGCGGCTCAATATTCCGTATCGCTACTATCAGAAAATGCAAATGACTGCACCCGATTTGCTCGACCAAAACGTTAATCGCTGGTTCAATCAAACGCCCGAACGTCGCATGATTCGCGTTCTCGACGACAATGTCAGGGCGTTCCTTTCCGACCGCTATCGGAGACTGGATAACCTCGAACTGTGCGCGGCTGTTCTGCCCGTCATCAACGAGATGAAAGGCTCGATAATCGAATCTTGCGAAGTCACTTCCACTCACTTGTATTTGAAGGTCGTCAATCGGCGGCTCAAGGCTGAAGTCAAAGTCGGAGACGTGGTGCAAGCCGGTTTTGTCGTCTCTAACAGCGAAGTGGGCTTGGGCAGTTTGCGTGTCGAACCTCTCGTATTTCGACTGGTATGCAAAAATGGCTTAATCTGCAAAGACTTGGCACAGAAGAAATATCACGTCGGGCGGCAAGTCAATGTTTCCGACGACAACGCTTACGAATTGTACAGCGACGAAACGCTTGCTCAGGACGACAAAGCGTTTTTCATGAAGGTTCAAGACGTGGTGCGTTGTGCCGTTGATGAAGCGCGATTCACTCTCACCGTTGACAAAATGCGAGAATCCACTCAAATTCCGCTCAAGCACGATCCTGTTAAATCGGTTGAACTCCTCGCCGACAAATTCCAGTTGACGGAAAACGAACGCGGCGATATTCTCCGGCAACTGTTCATGGGTGCTGACAATTCGCGTTACGGTCTCATTAACGCCGTTACCGCCGCAAGTAAAATCGCAAAGTCTTACGAACGGGCGACCGATTTGGAACGCATCGGCGGTGAAATTTTATCTTTACCCGTCCCGCAAAACCTATTGCCCCCGCCAACCGTAGCCGCCTATCAATCGTTGCCCGAATATCAGCTTACCGCTTGAGGAGATGATTTTATGTGCACTGTTTTTAATTGCCTCGCTTACAACGACGTTGACGCAACAATTCGACTTGACGGACAGGTCGTATTCATCGCGCTCGACGACCGGAATACTTCCGTTCACATCACGCTGAATCCTTTGCAGGTTCGCACACTGGCGAAATATTTGAGCGTTGCGCTCACGCAAATTGACTTCGCCAACCTGCTCGACGAACAGCACTTCGGAAATCTCACCGTTCAAATTGAGCAGGACGATGACGAAGAACTTGCCGCCGCGTCTTAAACTAATTCGCCCCGACATCAGTCGGGGCTTTTTATTTGGAGGTGCAATTATGCCCGCTACTAAATTTATCTGCCCCGACGGTCAGCGCGTTGGGATCACAGATTGTCTGCGTTCCTGCCCAAATTCCCAACGCTGTATGTTCCTGCCGACACTTCGCGCCGTCGCCAACTCTCTCGACCGCAAAATTTCCGAGCCAACCGTTACCGAACTCATTGCTGGCACTCGCGAGACTTTCCTTAATAAAACGACCGACTATGCCGTCGACCCTGCGTCCATTCTCTACGCCCTGCACGGGCAAGCCGTCCACTCAATAAACGAGCGGCACACTCAAGGCGCGATTCTCTCCGAAGAACGCCTCAAGGACGAAATCACCAACGGTCAATTCGATTTGTTCGGCAAGATTCTTGACTCCGACGACGGCGTTCTGGGCGATTTGAAAGTCACGAGCTCTTTCAAGCTGATGAAAGCTCTCGGCATTTACAAAGTCAAAATCGATACCGGCGAAGTTTACAAGTCGGGGCTCAAAAAAGGGCAACCCAAATTCAAGGCGGAGCTTCGTTATGACGGCGTGCGTGATTTGCTTGATTGGGCGATTCAGCTCAATTACTACCGACTTTTGCTGGAACGCGCAGGCTTCAAAGTAAATCGCATGTTTATTCAAGCTTTGTGCCGCGATTCGGGTTTGCGCATTGCCGCCGAACGTAGAATTACCAAATCGGTTTACATAATCCCGATAAACAAAATCAGCGACCATTGGCTTACGCGCTACTTTCAGCACAAAGCCAAAGTCCTGCGCGACGCTATCAACTCCAACACTCTGCCGCAAGTTTGCTCCG
>JAFQZB010000265.1 GCA_017406175.1 Selenomonadaceae bacterium
CGCCGAAGTTGACTTGCTCAGCGGAAACATCATCGGCAAATGGCATCGCATTACGAACGGTTTTACTTCTCGCGGTTGTGTCGAAGCTCCGCAGATTTACAAGCACGGCGGATTTTATTATCTGCTGGCGGCGTCCGGCGGCACAGGTTATGCTCACGGCGTGGAAATGGGACGCTCGAAAGAAATTTTCGGAGCATACGAACCTAATCCAACGGGTGAACCGATTATCACTTCTTCGCCGCGTCATCTTTTCTCACTCGGCGACCCTGATGCGGGACACTTCGAGATGTACAATCCTAATTCAGAAATGCAAAAGTCGGGACACGGCTCTTTAGTCGAAACTACGAATGGCTCTTGGTACATTGCACATTTGATGAGCCGTCCTTTGCCGAATACGACTTTGAATCCACTCGGTCGCGAAACTTCCATACAAAAGGTCGAGTGGACTCAAGACGGTTGGCTGAAAATGGCTGACGGCTCCAATCTCGCGAAAATGACGACGCCCGCTCCCATCTCAACGACGGCTGAAAAAATTTCAACGTCAGACGACATTAACGAAGATTTTTCTTCGGGGGCGTATTCGTTGAAATTCATGACGCCTTATCACAATCAAGACGCTTCTTGGGTTCGTGTTGAGGATAACTGTCTGAAGATTTACGGCAGGAACTCGTTTTTCTCTCAAGTGAATCCGTCAATCATGGCGACGCGAGCGACTTCTTTCGATTACACTTTGCAAACTTGTGTAACATTCAAGCCAGAACATTTTTCACAAACAGCAGGCTGTGGGCTTTACTACGATTCTAATAATTGGCTCTACGCTCATTTGAAGCTCAACGACAAAGAGTCAAGAATTATTCTTTCAATCTTGCAGGCTAAACTCGGTCAGCGCATTGACTATGAATTCAATCAAGTTGATGTTCCGAACGGCACGGCAGAAATCAAGTTGCATTACAAATACGGCACAGCAGAGATTGAATACCGTTTAAGTTCTGACGACGATTTCAAACAACTCGCGCCCAAAATCGACGTGCAATATCTCTCCGATGAAGGCGTCAACGGTGAGCCTGGTGAAATCGGTGGATTCACTGCGTTGTTCAACTTTATCGGCAGCGTCGACGCCTACCAGCATAATTCACACGGTTCCTTCGCGTACTACAAGGTAAAAAATTTCTAGGAGGGAACAACAATGCCACAAAAGACAGTCATCTCCATAAAACGACTGGTGCCGGGACTGATTATAGGACCTGCAAGCTGGCTCGGACCTTATATCGTCATGGTTAGTCTTTTCTTGCCGGCTTTGATTCAAGAAATCGACTCGGAAAATAAAATTCAACTCCTCGCGCTTTTCTCGACGATGGGTATGCTGGTTGCCGCCATTTCAAACATGGTCGCAGGTGCTTTGTCCGACAGAACACACTCACGTTTTGGCAGACGAGCCCCCTGGATTGTCGGTGGGGCGTTCGTCTTCATGTTGGCTATGATTGGCGCATCTTTTTCCGAAGGAATACCAATGTTACTGGCATTTTGGATGCTCGGACAAGTTGCACTGAATTTTATCGTAGCTCCTATGGTTGCTTGGCTCGACTACGCGCCTGACGATAAAAAAGGTATGGCGGCTTCCGCTTACGGCGGTCTGGGCATGGCACTTGGCAATAATGGTTTCAATGTTATCGGTGCAATGTTTCTCAGTCAATTCCGTTTCGGTTTTATCATCTTCGGCATAGTTACCTTCATTGGTACATTGCTTGCCGTACTTATTGTTCGTGAACCTTCAAGCCTCGACGCTGAAAATAACGTAACAGAAAAGAAAAATCAAGACGGCGAGAAATTTTCTCTGAGTGCTGTGAGAAAAGTTTTTCCGGGTTGGTCAGTTGGGCGTGACTATTATCTTGCGCTCATTGGCAAATTATTTCAAGGTGTCGGCAACTTCGCAATCACAGGCTATATTCTCTATATCATGACGGATTTTTTGCAACTGGGCAGTTCCGAAACAGAATCCTCAATTCAATTACTTAACAGCATTATGTTGGTGTTCGGCATCCTGTGCGGATTTTTTGCAGGTCCCGCTTCCGACAAAACTAAACTGCTGAAATATCCCGTCGGCTTTTCAACCATTTTTCTGGCACTTGGCGCGGCTGCAATGTTCATTCTGCAGAACACGACCGGCATAACCGTATACGCTTTCTGCGCAGGACTCGGCATGGGACTTTGGAACTCTCTCGACAACCTGCTGAACCTGCGTGTCATCCCCGATCCCAATCGTGTGGCATTTTTTCTCGGCGTCTACAATCTCGGCAACACAGTCACTCAGGCTATCGCGCCCGTCATCGCCGCTACTGTAATTTCTCTGTTCGGCTTTTCAAGTATATTCATCGTCTCAATCGTCTTCGCGGTGATCGGCGGAGTATGCATACTCTCCATTAAAAAAGTCGAAAAATAGGAAGGAGCGAAAAATGACACAGCAGAGGAAATTTTACTCAAGTCAAACCATTTAAAAAGGAGGATACTCTCATGTACAATGTTGTAACAGTAATTTTTGAAGTTGAAAACGAAGCATATCGAGCTTTTTCCGAAGTCAGAAACAACATGTTAAACAGCTCCTGCGTCATAGCGCAACTCGCGCTGATTAAGAAAAAAGACGGACGCATAACTATTGCAGACGGTGCCGATTCCGGCATCACCACTGCCGATGACACACAAAGAGGCGGGCTCATCGGTCTTATCGTCGGTATTCTGGGCGGTCCTTTGGGAATGTTGCTCGGAAGTGCGATGGGGTCTTTTATCGGACACATCATTGACATCAACGACGCGAAAAAAGATTTATCAATGATAGAGCAAGTAAGTACCAAACTTCATGACGGCGAAGTCGCTCTCATCGCTCTGGCACAGGAATCGAACGAAACTTTTTTGAACGCTTTGCTTTCTCCGTACAAGACGACTGTTATCCGTCATGACGCCGCAGTTGTAGCCGCAGAAGTCGACGAGGCAATTAAGGTTCAGGAAACTCTTGCCGCAGAGGCTAGGGAAAAGCTCCACGCTCTGGAAAAAGAAAAACTCCGTGAGAAAATCGTAAAAAAAGGCGAAGAAATTCGTGACAAATTCAAGAAGCTCTGTTCCTGAGCGAAGAAATCGCGAAACTCATAATCGCCTTATTTGAACTCACACCCTTTCCCCCGCACCTCCAATCCTTATAAATTGACACACGCGAGAATGTGATACCAAGCAGGTTCCCATAAGAATTGGGAATCTGCTTTTTTCATGCCTTCACTCAAAAATGGTAACAGGAAGTAACGAGGATAAAAACACTGGTAACAGCAAGAGTAACAACGAAAAAATCGGGAGTAACAGCGGAGGTAACAGGAAAGGTAACAGGATTTTTGCTTGGCTGTTACCATCCTGTTACCAAATAAATGGCGTCAGAACGCCAAAAAATGGCAAAGGTAACAAGGTAACAGCGGTAACAGGATTTTTTTTACTCTATAGATGAAAAAAAAAGTGCGCGCGCGCAAACGTGATTTTTGCAACACTGCACGCGCATA
>JAFQZB010000266.1 GCA_017406175.1 Selenomonadaceae bacterium
TGATAACGTTACTGAAATTGACTGCTGCGCGACACGTCTGCGCTTGACGTTGGTTGACGGCTCCAAAGTCAACGAGGCTGTCCTCAAGTCCACGGGCGCGGGCGGCGTCGTCATCAAAGGCAACGCTATCCAAGTCATTTACGGTCCGAGCGTCACGATTGTTAAGGCGAACTTTGAAGAATTCGTCGAGGATATTCGCGCAGGCAAGATTGACCGCTCTATCCTCGAAGGCGCAAGCGGCGGTTCCACGGCGGCGGCTGAGGAAGAGAAGCCCAAGATGCAAGACGCGACCTTCGGCGCACACCTTACCGGCCGTATGATGCTCATGAACGAAGTTCCCGACGACGGCTTTGCCTCTCGTGCTATGGGCGACGGCGTTGCGGTTGAGCCGACTGAAGGTAAGCTCGTTGCTCCGGCTGACGGCACGATTACTCTTATCTTCCCGACCAAACACGCTATCGGCATGGTCACTCCCGAAGGTGCGGAACTTCTCATGCATATTGGTATCGATACCGTCAAGCTTAACGGCGAGAACTTTGAAGTTCACGTCACCGACGGTCAAGAAGTCAAACGCGGCGATTTGCTCGTTACCTTCGACATTGATGCCATTCACAAGGCTGGCTATCCTGTTACCACGCCGCTTATCGTTACCAACTCTTCCGCTTATGGCACGGTTCGTCCGCTAAAGACTGGCGACGTTAAGGCTGGCACCGATGACTTGCTGGAGGTTCTCGGCTAAGTCATTCAACGTTTGAAATTCGAGTGAAAAAATATTCTTCCATAGCTTAAGCCCGTCGACTGTCGGCGGGCAATTTTCTTTTGTGAGGTGACAGACGCTTTGACGACTTACATAAAAACTGCGGCGATGATTACGCTTCTGATTTTCCTTCCGCCGCTCGGCTGGCTGTTTATGTACAAGTACTCGACCTTCGACAAGAAGACCAACCTTGCACTTGCCGCCGTGTGTATGGTGTTTTTTATCTACGCTAACATCTCCGCCGGCAACATGGAAAATATCTTCGGCAGTAGCAAAGGTTTTGAACAGAGCTTGACGCCCAATGAGTTCCAAGAGAAGTTCAACTCCTCCGCCCGAAGGCTCGCCCCAAATTTGAACTTGACGATTGACGAGCCGTTGACTGTGGCAGATAAAACTTTCCGCTACGACTTCTCCCCGACGCTTACTCTTGAAGGCACGGTCGAGGGCGAACAGATTACCGAGCTGAAACTTTTCGCCGAGCCTAAGAATCAAGACGAGTCTTTCCAAGTGATAAACGTCTTAGGACTTCTAATCGCCACGCTCAATCCCGAACTCGACGCCGAGGACAGAGGCGAAGTCATGCGCGATTTGCGTATGCTTAAAGAGGTCTCGACCGAAGGTACCTACGATTGGACGACGACTCGCGGACGTGTGACTTATTCCGTGCACGCCGATAAAGGCAAGTCGACCTTTACCGCCGCTCTCAAGTAGAAAAAATTTTTCCCGCGTCCTGCCTTGCGCTAAAAATTCTTTCGCGCCGCAACGCCAATTATCAGCTGTTCACAACGTCGGTAGCAAGTGGTATAATCGCGGCACTTATCTTGAAAGGAGGGATTTGCATGAGGCTGGCAAAAGTTCGGAAGCGTTCGGGGCAAAAGGTGAACTACGACCGCGAAAAAATCTTCAATGCGATAGCCGGCGCGAACCGTGATGCCTCGACACCTTCCGACAAACTTTCTGCACACGACGTGGAACGCGTGACCGACTCGGTGGAGCAGGCGATTGCTGAGAACGAAATTATCGGAGTGGAGGCGATTCAAGACCAAGTGGAAAAGTCGCTTATGGCTCATGGCTTTTACGACGTGGCGAAGCAATTCATAGTCTATCGGCAGAAACATGCTCAACGCCGCGTGGCTCAGAAAAAGTTGATGGACACCTACCGCGATATTTTCTTCGCCGACTCCGTGGACATCGACCTAAAGCGCGACAACGCCAACATCAACACCGATGCTTCAATGGGGATTATGCTAAAGCTCGGCGCGGAAAGTTCCAAGTACTTCGTCGACAACTACGTTTTGCCAGAAGAGTTTGTACGGGCGGACAAAGAAAATTGGATTCACATTCACGACAAAGACTTCAGCTTGATAACCTTCAACTGCTGCCAAATCGATTTGCTGAAACTCTTCCGCGGCGGCTTTTCGACGGGGCATGGCTTTCTTCGTGAACCTAACTCGATTCGGTCTTATGCGTCGCTCGCGTGCATTGCCATTCAAAGCAACCAGAACGATATGTTTGGCGGGCAATCGATTAATGCCTTTGATTATGCGATGGCGGAGGGCGTGAGAAAGTCTTTCAGACGGGCGATACGTAACGAAATTAAACGCGCCAGTGAATTATGCGACGTGCAAGCGGCGGGCGAGATTGATTTTAACATCTGCACTTATTCGGAAGGAGACAACCCCGCCGCCGTCGAGAACTTAGCGCAAGTCGTCGGCTCGGCTAAGCTAGCGGAAAAGATTTATAAGCTTGCTTGCGCGGACGTGGAAGAGGAAACTCATCAAGCAATGGAGGCTTTGATTCACAACTTCAACACGTTGCACAGTCGGGCGGGTGCGCAAGTGCCGTTCAGCTCAATCAATTACGGCATGGACACCAGCCCCGAAGGTCGGTTGGTGATTCGCGAAGTCCTAAACGCTATCGACGCGGGACTTGGCAATGGTGAAACTCCGATTTTCCCGATAAGCGTCTTCCAACTCAAAAGCGGCGTCAATTACAACTTAGACGACCCGAACTACGATTTGTTCCGCAAGGCGTGCAAGGTCAGTGCTAAGCGGCTCTTCCCAAACTTCGTGAACATCGACGCGCCGTATAACCTGCAATATTACAAGCCCGGCGATTACAACAGTTGCGTGGCGACGATGGGTTGCCGGACGCGGGTTATGTCGAACGTAAATGGGCGCGAGGAGTCGGGTAGCCGCGGAAACTTCGCCTTCGTGACGATTAACTTGCCTAAGCTAGCATTGGAGGCTAAAGGCAACGTCGAGGAGTTCTTCAAGCTTTACGACAAGTACATCGCGCTTTGTCATGATTATCTGCTGTGCAGGCTAAAGACGATTGAGGAGAAGCACGTTTATAACTTCCCGTTCCTCATGGGGCAAGGTGTTTGGATGGATTCGGACAAGCTTAAGCCGACGGACAAGATTAAGGACGTTCTCAAGCACGCGAGCTATTCAATCGGCTTTTGCGGGTTGGCGGAATGTCTGGTTGCGTTAATCGGTCAACACCACGGACAGAGCGACGAGGCTCAAAAGCTCGGATTAAAGATTGTCGGACACCTTCGCGAACGCACAGACGATTATACTAAGCGCGAACGGCGGAATTGGACGACGTTTGGGACGCCAGCCGAGTCGACAGCCGGACAATTTCAGCGGGCTAATCGCAAAGCATACGGAACGATAAAAGGCGTGACGGACCGACCGTATATGACGAACTCCAGCCACGTGCCCGTTTACTTCCCAATATGCGCGGGCGATAAGATTCGTATCGAGGCACCGTATCACGCACTTTGTAACGCAGGGCATATAGCGTACATTGAAATGGACGGCGACCCGACGAAAAATCTTTCCGCGTTCGAGGCTCTGGTTAGGGCAATGCATGATGCCGATATGGGTTACTTCTCAATCAATCACCCCGTCGACCGCGACCCTGTCTGCGGCTACACCGGCATTATTGCTAACGAGTGTCCGCATTGTCATCGCAAGGAAGTAGAGACTGGAACTTTTCATATCGCGCGGCTAAGGTGAGCATCATGACAGAAAAGCTTTTGACGGAACTCCTGCGCGATTACAAATCTGGACGCATGACGGAGGAGGCGACCCTTGCCAGGCTGAAGAACCTTTCACTGCAGGTAGAGAACTTCGGCTTTGCGTCGATAGACCACGGGCGCGAACTCCGGCAAGGTTTCCCTGAAGTCGTCTATTCGCCAGGCAAGACTAAGGAGCAACTCAAAGTAATCTTTAAGAACCTCTACGAACGGAGCACGGGCAACTTGATAGCGTCGCGGGCGAGCCGTGAACAGTTCGACTTCCTACGCGACGAGATACCAGAGGCGACCTTCGACAAGACGGCACGAATGATTTACGTTGACCGCGATAAGACCTTGCAACGCGACGAGAGCAGAAAGATTCTAGTCGTGACGGCGGGCACAAGTGATATCCCCGTTGCTGAAGAGGCGAGATTGACGGCGTATCTTTGGGGCAATGCGGTTTCGACCTGTTATGATTGCGGCGTGGCGGGAATTCATCGGCTGTTCGCGCACATGGACGAGATAACCTCGGCAAACGTGATAATCGTCGTGGCGGGCATGGAAGGAGCATTGGCAAGCGTGGTCGGCGGGCTGACGAATCGTCCTGTTATCGCCGTGCCTACGAGCGTGGGCTATGGTGCCTCGTTCCAGGGGTTTGCGGCTCTCTTGGCAATGCTCAACAGTTGCGCGGCGGGCGTTTGCGTCGTCAACATTGATAACGGATTCGGGGCGGGCGTGCTTGCCTCGAAGATTAATCGCGTGAGGTGAATCATGCTTAATAAAATTTTTTCGTTGGCAATCTGTATGATGATTGTCATTTTTTTTAGTTCTTGTGGTGCGCAAAAGGAGGTTAAGCAGGAGATGACTGGCGACTTTGTGACTTTGAACAGCGGATACAACATGCCGCGATTGGGCTTGGGCACGTGGACGCTTAATGACTCTTCGGCGGAGGAATGTGTTTATCACGCGCTAAAGGTTGGCTATCGGCTGATTGACACGGCGAGATATTATGGCAATGAAGTCGGTGTCGGTCGTGGCGTTCGGCGGGCTATCAATGACGGCATTGCCACCCGCGAAGAAATTTTCATCACGTCAAAGATTATGCCCGGCAATTACAACTCACCCGACGCCGCCATTGACAATTCACTTAACGCGCTCGGTTTGGACTATATCGACTTGATGTTGATTCATCAGCCCGGCTACAATGACGAGGAAGTTTATCGGGCGTTGGTTCGTGGCGTTAAGTCGGGCAAGCTCCGTTCAATCGGCATATCGAACTACTACACGCCGCGAGACTTCGACAGGATTAGGAACGCCGCCGAGATTGTCCCCGCCGTCATTCAGAACGAGAATCACCCCTTCTATCAGAACGAAGACCTTCAAGCCTACGTCGCGAAGTTCGGAACGGTCGTGGAGAGTTGGTATCCCTTCGGCGGACGCGGCAACACTCAAAAGATTTTCGGCAACGAGACTATCCAACGACTAGCCAAGAAGTATTCTAAGACGCCCGCCCAAATTATTTTGCGTTGGCAAATGCAAGCGGGCTACGTCGTGATTCCTGGCTCGTCGAATCCTGAGCACATTGCGGAGAACTTTGACGTGTTCGACTTCAGCTTGACGGCGGAGGATATGCAACTTATACGCGGCTTGGATAAGGGTCGTCGCTTTGAGAATTGGTGATTATCATGGAGAAAAAGATTTGCGAGATATGCCCGCACCACTGCCGCTTATCTGTCGGCGAGGTCGGAAAGTGTCGGGCACGAATCAACGACGGCGGGAAGATTACCGCCCTGAACTACGGCGCGATAACTTCGCTTGCCCTTGATCCGATTGAGAAGAAGCCGCTTTATAAATTTTTCCCCGGCAGTCGGATTCTGTCAGTCGGTAGCTATGGTTGCAATTTGAACTGTCCTTTCTGCCAGAACTTTGAAATCTCGATGGCGGATTCGACTTTCCCAACGCGTAAAATCA
>JAFQZB010000267.1 GCA_017406175.1 Selenomonadaceae bacterium
GCTTAGCGATTCTTTATTCGATACTCAATCGGCGGTCGGATACCCTTTGCGAACGCGTCTATGCTCCGTGGACTGATGCCGAAGCCGTCATGCGCAATGAAAATCTTCCGCTGTTCGCTCTGGAGTCAAAGCAGCCCGTCCGCAACTTCGACTTCGTGGGATTCTCTCTGCAGTACGAGATGATTTATACCAACGTCCTCAACATGCTTGACCTTGCGAAGATAACTTTGCACGCCCGCGACCGCAATGACGACGAGCCGTTTGTTATCGGCGGCGGTCCTTGCGTCTATAACGTCGAGCCTGTCGCGGACTTCTTTGACTTCTTCATTGTCGGCGAGGCGGAGGAGGTCTTCGGCGAAGTCGTCGACATATTCAAGGCTTGGAAGACTTCGGGCAAGGTCGGCGGGCGTCGCGGATTCCTTAAGCAGTTGCTAAGCGTCAAAGGCGTCTACGTGCCGAGCTTTTATGAGCCGCTCTACAGTGGAAGAAACTTTATCGGGCTGAAGAATTCGGAGGCTCCGCGAACCGTCTTAAAGCGTGTGGTTAGAGACTTCGACGCGACCCCGTCCGTTGAAAGACCCGTGGTGCCGTTTATGGAGATTGTTCACGATAGGGCGATGCTTGAGCTATTCCGCGGGTGCAGTCGCGGCTGTCGATTCTGTCAAGCGGGCATGACTTATCGCCCCGTCCGTGAACGCAGGGAAGGAACTTTGCGAGCCTTAGCGCGTCGCCTGATTGATTCGAGCGGCTGGGACGAGATTTCCTTAACGTCACTAAGCTCCGCCGATTACTCATGCCTTAGGCGACTGATTGACGACTTGCAAAGCGATTTCCGCAATGAACGCGTGAGCTTTAGCTTGCCGAGCCTGAGGATTGATAGCTTTTCGATTGAGCTTGCCGAACGCGTCCAAAGCGTGCGCAAGAGTGGCTTGACCTTTGCACCGGAGGCGGGCACGCAACGACTTCGCGACGTGATTAACAAGAACGTGACGGAGGAAAACCTCCTCGACAGTTGCGCGGCGGCGTTCGCTAAGGGTTGGAAGGCGGTTAAGCTTTACTTCATGCTTGGCTTGCCGACGGAGACTGACGAAGACGTTGCGGGCATTGCTGACCTTGCTCAAAAAGTCGCGGGCTTGAAACGCGGCGTAAAGGTGACAATCAGTGTTGCGTGCTTCGTGCCTAAGCCGTGGACGCCGTTTCAATGGGCGGCGCAGATTTCAGCGGAGGAATTCGGGCGGCGTCAACAACTTTTAAAAAGCCTCATCACTAATCGGGCGATAATGTACAACTATCACGACGCAAAACTTTCCGTGCTGGAGGGTGCGCTTGCTCGTGGTGACAGGCGGCTTGCCGAAGTCATTGAGACGGCTTGGAGGAATGGCGCAAAGTTCGACGGCTGGTCTGACTTGTTTAAGCCTGATGTATGGTTGGCGGCGTTCGAGGCTTGCGGCATTAATCCCGAATACTACAGCGGGCGCGAGCGTGACTTTTGGGAGCCGTTGCCGTGGGAGCACACTTCGCCGGGCGTTGATAAAAGTTTCTTGCTTGCCGAGTTGGAAAAGTCTCAAGCGGGAGAGACTACGCGAGATTGTCGGCGGACGAGTTGCACGGGTTGCGGCGTGTGCATGAACTTGGGCGCAAGCGTCGTCGATTTCAACAAGGAAAAGGCTTCTCCGTCTGAAGAGATTCAGTTTAACGAGCAAAGAAGATTTTCTCCGACGAAGTACCGAGCGCAGATTCGCAAGGGCGCGGCGATTGCCGTCCTAAGTCACCTGGATTATATGAACGTCTTCATGCGGGCGTTGCTAAGGAGTAAGTTGCCAGCCGCCTGGAGCGAGGGCTTCAATCCGCATTTGAAAGTTTCGTTCGCGACGGCGTTGGCAGTCGGTGTGACGAGTGATTGCGAGTACGTCGACTTTGAATTGACTTCGCCCGTTGCCGAGTTCGTCGTTGCCAAGAGATTGAACGCGCAACTGCCCAAAGGCGCGGAGATTGTCCGACTAAAAAAATTACGCGGCAAGCCAAAGCCGGTGATGTCGCTGGTTGACCTGTCGCGTTATGAAGTTCGCTTGCCCTTCGACGAAAAACTTTTGCCCGCCGCGCAGATGTCGGTTGAGGACTTCAACGCCACGCCAGAAATAAACTTCACGCGAATCACGCCGAAGAAGACACGCGAGCTTGAGCTAAAAAAATATCTCGCCGAACCCGTGACGCTATCGCAGGCGGGCGGCGAGTTGCTGATACGATTTGCTGTTAGGATTTTCTCTGACGGGAGCCTTAAGCCCAGCGAAGTCTTGAACATTTTGCACGAACGCTTTGACTTCCCAGCCGACGTGTCAGCCGCTACGATTAATCGGACAGCTCTACTTTGCAAAGGCAAGAACTTATTGGATATTTAATCGAAGCTGAAGACCGGCTCGCATGGACGCGAGCCGCCGGCAATAGAAACATGGATGTTTCTTTTGCCGGTCTACGTCCTTTTCTTTTGTAACTTTTCTTTTGGACGAGCAAAAGAAAAGTTTGCCACAAAAAAATTAAGAGTTAGTCTTGCGAAACTGATTCATGAAGTCAGCCAGAGCCTCCGCGCCTTCAATGGGCATGGCATTGTAAATCGAGGCGCGCATACCTCCAACAGAGCGGTGACCCTTAACGCCGCTCAAATTTTTTTCCAGAGCCTCGGCGACAAACTTTTTCTCCAAGTCTTCATTGGGAAGGCGGAAGGTCACGTTCATAAACGAGCGACTATCTTTATCGGCGTGCCCACGATAGAAGCCGTCTGAACTGTCAATCGCGTCATAGAGGAGCTTAGCCTTAATCGAATTTCGCCTTGCCATTTCGTCGAGACCGCCGCAAGCTTTAATCCAAGCCGCAACCTTGCCAACCATGTAAATGCTGAACGCGGGCGGCGTGTTGTACAACGAATTCTTTTTATAGAACGTGTCATAGCGGAGCATCGTCGGGAGCGTCTCCGAGCTGTGTTCAATGAAACTCTTCCGAGCAACTACGATAACCACGCCCGCCGGTCCCAAATTCTTTTGGACGCCCGCATAAATCAGCGAGAACCGTTTAAAGTCGACGGGGCGGCTTAGCATATCGCTTGACATATCGGCGAACAGAGGAACGTTGCCCGCGTCGGGGACGTAATGAAACTCCGTGCCGTAAATCGTGTTGTTGTAGCAAACGTGCAGATAAGCGGCGTTCGGATTGATATTGAGTTCGTCTTGACGGGGCACGCGGCGGAAGTTCTCTTCTTTGGTCGAGGCGGCAACCTCCCCTAAGCCCAAATTCGCCGCCTCCTTGTAAGCATTGCTAGAGAAAGTCCCGCTTAAGACGTAGGAGCCGGGCTTATCCTTTGTGGCGAAGTTCATAGGAATCATCGCGAACTGCATCGACGCGCCGCCTTGAATGAACAGCACGTCATAATCATCGCCCAAATTCATAAGCTCTAAGATGTCCGCCTTAGCTTGATTGTGAACTTTTTCGTAGGCTTTGGAGCGGTGGCTTATCTCGATAATCGACATGCCCGTATCATCAAAGTTGAGGAACTCGGCTTGCGCCTCCTTTAAGACTTCCAAAGGCAAGGTCGCTGGTCCCGGATTGAAATTGTAAACTCGTTTCATGCAATCTCCTCCAAAAATTTTTCCGTGACTTATTCTGCGCCCGCCGAAGTTCCCCTGCAAAAAATATTTGACGCTCCGCCGCCGCCGTGATAGATTAGCTTCGAGGTGATTAACTTAGCACAACTGATTGAACTTAACACACAAGAAGATTCGCCCTTCGAGAGCGAGCCGCAACTCTTAGGCGTCTATCATTGGAGCGAGGGCTTGCGGTCAATGCATAAGCACGACGACCGCCTTGAGCTGAATTTTATCTTGTCGGGCAACGGGACGCAGGTCATCGACGGCGAACTTTGCCACGTGCAAGCGGGCGACGTTCTGATTCACAATGCTGGCGTCCTCCACGACGAAAGCTTAATGCTTTACTCTAAGGTCGAGGCGTGGTGCATTGCCGTCAAAGGTTTGAAGTTGCCCAGCTTGCAGATTAATGAACTCGTCCCGAAGAATTTTCATCCGCGTATTCCCTGCCAAGCCGTCGCCGAGGAGTTAGCAAAGCTTTATCCGCTCGTGCACCACTACGCCCAACAAGACGGCGGCTACCAGATGGCAAACGCCCTAGCTCGCACTATCGTGCTTATCGTCTACAATGTCATTCGTTCGATTGGGCTTGAAGCAATCCAGAATAAAAATCTTATTATCGAACGTGTCCGCAATTACATCGAGGAACACTACGACGAAGACTTCAACGTAGCTGACCTCAAAAAGTTTGCCCCCTACAACGAATATTATTTCTCGCGGCTGTTCAAAGATGCGACGGGCTACACGCCAAAGGAATACATCACCCGCCGCCGAATCGGTAAGGCTCAATGCCTGTTGATTTATACTTATCTGCCGCTCACGGAAATTTCTTCGCGGGTCGGCTATGATGACCCAAATTACTTTGGCAAGATGTTCAAGAAGATTATCGGAATGTCGCCGCTGTTTTATCGTAAGAAGTGGCGCGAACTGTCTAGCGGCTCCGTTCCCTCCGACGTATAAAAAATCCCCGCCAAATGTTTGACGGGGAAAATTTTATTCAAGGGTCGTGCTTAGAAAAGTTTTTGAATCGCGGCGGCGAGGACAACTCCCACCGAGCACACGCCCGCAAACAAGGTTACTGCCATTGCGTAAATCTTATCGCCGTCAAAAGTTTTATCGTTGTTTTTCATTGTTAATCGCTCCTTTGAACTTTGCTTTATCCCTTCGGACAGCGTGAATTATACCAGCGGCACGGAAAAATTCCTTGACTCGTTTGACTAAGTTGCTTTCGGCAGTTGTTGACGTGACGCCCTCGAAAATTTTCGTATACAGAAAACAGGACAATTCGGTTATCGGCTAAAAATTTTTTCGTAACGTGTAACAGAATTTGACAGCCAAAGTATAATAAGCAGAACGAAATTTGGAGGCGAATGAAAATGGCAAAGAAAATTTTTAAGGACGAAATATTGAATGACGAACAGCTCGACAACGTGGCGGGCGGCACGGTCGACGAGACTGACTGGGATATTGCATATTTCTTCAACCAAAAATGGCCCATCGATTTTCCGGAAGATTGGGACGAAGCTGTCGCATTGCTTAAAA
>JAFQZB010000268.1 GCA_017406175.1 Selenomonadaceae bacterium
CATACGGTTTAAAACGTTCATGAGCAAATCGCCGTACACGCTGGCTTTAATCGCGTCCATGAGGCAATCGCGGCTCAAGTTAAAGGCGTCAGTCTCTTCGGGCAGTCCCCAGCACGCGAAGACCGGCACTTGCCCAAAGCCCGCGAACTTCAACGCCCGCCGCATGACGCTAATATAATTCGTGGCACGACACCCGCCGCAAGTCTGGAATAAAATTATCGACGTGTTATCGGGGTCGCATTCGCCCGACTTCAAAGCCGCGAGCATTTGACCCGTAACGACAATCGCTGGATAGCACATCTCGTTATTGACGTAGCGCAAGCCCAAATCGATTGCCGCCTTGTCGGGGAGGTCAGGTATCAGCACGCGGTAGCCGTATTTCTGCAGGACGGTCTGAACCAGTTCAAAATGAATCGGAGCCATCTGTGGCGCAAGGATTGTATGCTTAGCCTTGCAATCGGGCGTAAAGTGCGGGCGGTCTGGAAATTTCTTCGGCGAGTAAGTGACGGGCGACCGACGTTTCAAAGCCGCGAGCAATGAACGTAATCTTATCCGAGCCGCGCCGAGGTTCGACACTTCGTCAAGCTTAATCATCGTGTAAATCCGCCCGTGAGCCTCAAGGATTTCTTTAACCTGTTCAATCGTCAGCGCGTCGAGTCCGCAACCGAACGAGCTTAGCTGAATCAAAGTAATGTTGGGGTGTTCGGCGGCGAATTGGGCGGCGTGATAAAGTCTGGCGTGATAGCTCCACTGATTGACGACGGAAATTTTTGGCGCGTCAACGGGAACATGATAAACGCAGTCTTCGGAGAGAATCGGCAGGTTGTAAGATTGAATCATCTCGGCGATACCGTGATTAATTTCCGGGTCGACGTGATACGGTCTGCCAACGAGTAGAATTGCATGTTCGCCGGTCTGGTCAATGCGGCTCAAGACTTCATCGCCGAAAGCTTTAATGTCTTGGCGGAAGTGCTCCATTTCAGCGGCGGCTTTATCGACGGCGCGGGAGACTTCATCAGCAGTCACACCTTCGGATTTGAACTCTTCGGCTAGACGCTTCTTAAGCTTCTTCATGTCGTGGACGGGCAAGAACGGTTGAATAAACTTTATGCTACGCTCCTTAAGGATGTCCATGTTGTTGCGAATGTTTTCGGGGTAACTGGCTACGATTGGGCAGTTGTAAAAGTTATCTGACCGCGTGTCGAAGTTGTACGGCTCGCAAGGATAGAAAATCTTCTTCAAGCCGCGTTCGATTAAATCCATAACGTGACCATGCGCAAGCTTAGCGGGGTAGCACAGCGAATCACTCGGAATGGTTTCAAGCCCTTTGTAGAAAATTTGAGCGGAGGACTTAGCAGAGACTTCGACGCGATAACCCAGCTCCGTCAACAGCGTGAACCAAAAAGGATAATCTTCGTAGATGTTAAGCACCCTTGGGATACCGATTGAACCGCGCTTAGGATTTTCTAGCGGCTGATAGTTAAAAAGCCTCTTGTACTTGTAAGCGTAGGCGTTTGGAACTTCGGCATTAGTATTGGGCTTGCCGCCTACGCCGCGTTCACAGCGATTGCCCGTGAAGTATTTGCCACCGTCGGGGAACTTCTGCATAGTGATTAGGCAGTTATTTCCGCAACGCCCGCAACGATATGATTTAGTCACGACAGAAAAGTTTTCGAGTTCGTCAGCTGATAAAAGTTTCGACGTGCCCGCGCAATTCTCACTGGCAAGGATAGCCGCGCCGTATGCTCCCATAAGTCCGGCGATGTCGGGGCGGATAACTTCCTTGTGCAAAAGCTCTTCAATCGAACGCAGGACAGCATCGTTATAAAAAGTCCCGCCCTGCACGACGATATTTGCGCCGAGGTCTTCGACGTTCTTTAGTTGCATGACTTTGAACAGCGCGTTCTTGATGACGCTAAGGGCAATGCCCGCCGAGATGTCGTTGACGGTCGCGCCTTCCTTCTGCGCCTGCTTAACCTTTGAATTCATGAAGACAGTACAGCGCGTGCCTAGGTCAACGGGAGCCTCCGAAGTCAAAGCCATGCCCGCGAAGTCGCCGACCGTCATGTTAAGACCTTGCGCGAAGTTTTGGATAAACGAACCGCAACCCGCCGAGCAAGCCTCGTTTAGGGTGATATTGCCAATCGTGCCGTCTTTGACGAAGAAGCATTTCATATCCTGCCCGCCGATGTCCAAAACAAACGACACGTCGGGGCAAAATTCTTGCGCGGCAGTCAAATGGGCGAAGGTCTCGACTTCGGAGCCGTCAGCGTGCAGAGCCGCCTTGACAATCGCCTCGCCGTAACCGGTCGTGAACACGCCTGCAATTTGTGAGGTCGCCGGCAACTTGCTGTAGAGGTCGCGAATCTGATTGACGACGATTTTAAGGGGTGCGCCCTCGTTGGAGCCGTAGTTGGTGTAGAGAATCTGTTTATCCGTGCCAATCGCGCAAATCTTAGTTGTGGTGGAGCCAGCGTCAATACCTACGTAAATTTTCCCGTGATAAGTGCTTAAATCGCCGCGCCTGACCTTAGCTTTGTCGTGCCGAGCTTTGAAAGCGTCATAGTCGGCGGCGTCCTTGAACAAAATAAAATCCGCCTTGCGAGTTTCAGCGCGTGCGGCGTCTTCCGACTTCTTGATTGACTCCTCAAGCTGATTGATAGAAATTTCCCGCGCCTCGTCGCTGAGAGCCGCGCCCGTCGCCACAAAAAAATTTCCGTCGGGAGTGTCTACGACTTCATCTTTGGAAAGTCCGAGCGTCTCGACGAAACGTTTCTTGAGTTCGGGCAGAAAGTGCAAAGGTCCTCCGAGGAAGGCAACGTTGCCTTTAATCGGTCGACCCTGCGCAAGGTTGCCGATAGTCTGATTGACGACCGCTTGAAAGATTGATAGCGCAATGTCAGCCTTCTTCGCGCCGTCGTTCATGAGGGCTTGAATATCGGTCTTGGCGAAGACGCCGCACCTTGAAGCAATCGAGTAAAGTTGCTTGCCCTTCTCAGCCAGAGCATTCAAGCCTAGCGCGTCCGTCGAGAGCAAGCTTGCCATGTGGTCGATAAAAGAACCCGTGCCGCCCGCGCATACGCCGTTCATGCGGACTTCGGGCGCGTTGCCGAGATAAATAATCTTTGCGTCCTCGCCGCCGAGCTCAACGACCGTATCAGTCTGCGGAATAAATTTTTCTACCGCCGTTTGACAGGCAATGACCTCTTGCACAAAGGGCAACGAAATCTTTTTGGCAATGCCCATGCCCGCCGAGCCAGCCAACGCGATTTTAAAAGTTTTCTCGCCGATGATGTTCTTCAACGACGTTAGGGAATTCGCAAGCGCGGAGCTGATTTCCGAAAAATGCCGCGCATAATTTTTAAAGATAAGCCGTTCCTCGTCCATGACGACCAGCTTTATCGTCGTGGAGCCGATGTCTATTCCGACCTTCATAAAAAAATCACCTCACCGCCTGCAATTCTATAATTCAAGCGGTAAGGTGTCAATCAAAATAATTAGCGGGCAATCAATCAATCCATTTAGACCTTGTTGTCGTGAAGAACATGTCGACGGAATTTTGCTTACTGCTGTCCTTGTAGTTATCCAAGTAAGTGTAAATTTTTCTCTTCAAGCTATCTAATTGGAACGAATCGTAATAGGAATTCGCGTTAAGGTTAAAAGCTGTGTACTTATAAACTTTTTCGTAGTTCAAATCGGCGATTACGTCGGCGCGTTCCGGCATTTCAGAACAACTAGCATAGCTCAAATTTGAATCAGCTTTGAGTTTGGCAAGATAATCTTTGTCGTTTGCAAACTGCTCAAGGTAATCTTCTGAATGCTCCGTATCGTTTTTGAGTTTGGTAATATAATCGGGGTCGCGTGTGGCATCGGCGGCTAGAGGTTTGGTTTGGACGTTGCCGAACTCGTCGGTGAACAGGTTATTGCCGTGCTCGTCTTCCTTAAGAAAATATTCTTTCGTTTTGGCGGAGCTGTCATAGTAACGAGTAATCGTTTCGCCGTCTACTTCTTCAGTGAATGCGGTATAATCGGCGGCGGTTGTCAGTTGCACGAACTCTTTAGCGATAACGAAGCCTTGCATTTTGTAACCATTGCCGTTGATGATAACTGGGCTGTGAGGGGCAAAGAGATTAACGCGAGCATCGGCATTGAGGTTTAAGATAATCGGTTGCGAGTCGCGGATATGGAAATTCGGGTCGTTTTCGTTCGTAATATTCTTTTCGGGGCCGCTATAGAAGAACATCAACGGGCGATATTGGCTGTCCATGTTCGATTGATTTATGTTAATGATTATCTGGCGCACCGTGCTATAGACAGTGTGTTTGCTCGATTGATTTTTAACAAAGGGAAGCTCATTAATCGGCTCGCTCTCGATACGCACATACAAAACGTCTTCGGGATTTTTTTCCGTATCGTATTTGCTTGAAGCACGCTTTTTATACGGCGTCTCGAAATTGAACGTGGAATGTATTCTAAGGTTAAAAGTATATTCTGCTGTGGAATCTTCTTTACTAGATCTATAGTTTTGTAGTTTATATAATGCTATATCGTCCGGAGTCGGATAGCCTATGTCCCAATCCTCCGTAAATTGACCGGTCGAGAGGAATTTGGCCTCAAGATCAGGATTGAAATCGAGGTTTATAGAATCTCGTTTGTTTTCATTACTGTCCGGTTCAACTGTTGCGGTTTCCGTCCTGTAATGATCACCTTGTTTATAGTGAACCCTCTTATCCGAATCTTGGATTTGTTGCCAATCCCCACTGTAAATATCTTTTCCCTTAGTCATGGCTTTATAATCCGCCTTTGGATGAACTGTTTGCCCTCTTAAGTATTCATATTCTGCCGGAAGGTTTTGACCATACGTTACACTTTCTCTTTTGTACCAGTCTTGCCATTCCCAGTTTCTCATAACGGATACGTCTTCAATCTTGTACATCTCGGCTAAGATATTTGTGCCTTCGGGAACTTCGATTTCAACTCCTGTACCTTGTGGACGCGGCAAGGCGTGAAAGTCAAGCCTAGCGACAGCGACGACGCCAGCTTTCATGTCTTTGAGGAAGCCTAGAAAGAAATGGTGAACATTCTCGCTAAGAGCGATGACGTAATAATAATTGTTATGAACGTCCTTATACAAAGAAGGTGTCATGGTGATTGTTGGGTCGCCTCTGGTGTAGTTGTCCTTCATCGAGTAAACGTCGCCGTTGTGCACATAGATAGCGTCAGAGGAAAGATTTTTTAGCGCGTACTTTGCTGCCGCTTCATCGCCCGCCGTCGTGTCCTTAGTATAGTCACGACCGTCGGCGGGATATTTATCCACTAGGGCATTGTAAGTGAAATCTTTAAAGTTCGCCTCGTCATTTGCCAAGGCTTGTGCCCCCGCAATAACCGATGCGTCCGCCGCGTTCTGGAGCCTAGATACGTTCAGATAGTACCAACCTAGGTCAAGCCCCACTCCACCGGCGAAAAGGAATATTGGAATCATCAAAGCATAGAACACAACAACTTGTCCGCGTCTCTTTTTATGTCGCCTCATGACAAACACTCCCTTCAAGATACACCTAGGAACATCATCAACAACCGGAGAGTTTTTTCATTGCGCATTGTTTATGCTTGTAGTATATTAGCACACAAACACGAAATTTGGAAGGGAGAAACCTTTAGTGAGGACACACAGCTTAATCAAACTGCTGATATGTCTTGTGGCAATCGTGGCAGTGTTTGTAATCTTTATCCGTCCGCTGGCGCATTCAATCCGGCAAGGACTCGACTTGCAGGGCGGCACGCATGTCGTTTTGCAGGCGGAAGACACCGAGATTGCCAAAGTTGACGAAGACGCAATGCAACGGGTCGTATCAATCATGGAGAAGAGAATCAACGAACTGGGCTTGACTGAACCGATTATTCAACGCGAGGGCGAGCGGCGAGTCATCATCGAGTTGCCGGGCATTAAAGACCCCGACAAGGCGATTGAGACCATTGGCAAGACGGCAATGCTTGAGTTCAAGGACGCGGACGGCAATACACTTCTGACGGGCACCGACCTTAAGGACGCGCAAGCCGCAATGAATCAGCAGAACGGTCAATGCGTCGTCAATCTGGAGTTCAGCGACGAGGGCGCGCAGAAGTTTGCGGACGCTACGCTTGAGAACGTCGGCAGGCAAATCGCTATCCTCCTTGACGGCGAAATTTTAACCAATCCTGTCGTTCGTGAACCAATCCTAGGCGGCAAGGCGGAAATCTCTGGACAACGCGACTTGCAGGAGGCTCAACAGCTTGCAATCCTCTTGAGGAGCGGCGCACTGCCAGTCAAAGTCAACATCATCGAGACGCGCACGGTTGGTCCTTCGCTCGGTCAAGACTCCAAAGACAAATCGGAGTTCGCGTTCGTCATCGGTATCGCGGCGGTGCTTGTGTTTATGCTCCTGTTCTATCGTCTGCCGGGCTTCATCGCCGATATTAGCTTAATGGCTTATACGCTCATGCTCCTCGGCACGCTGAAAGGTCTGGACGCGACGTTGACGCTACCGGGCGTGGCGGGAATCATTTTATCAATCGGTATGGCTGTTGATGCTAACGTCCTCATCTTTGAGCACTTCAAGGAAGAATTCCGCTTGGGCAAGTCGATACGGCTGGCAATGGACGCGGGCTTTAAGCGAGCCTTCACGACAATTTTTGACTCGAACATTACGACGATAATCGCGGCGGGCGTCCTGTTCCTGTTCGGCACGGGCACCATTCGCGGCTTTGCCATAACGTTGGGGCTAGGCGTCTTGCTTAGCATGCTGACGGCGGTTTCATTAACGCAATTCATGCTAAAGCTTTTGGTCAATGCAAACGTCGTAAAAAGTCCTTCGGCTTATGGAGCTGACAGTTTCGTACTGTTCGATTCTTCTAAGGAGGTGAAGTCGTAATGCCTAGCTTTGACATTGCTGGACGCGGGAAGATGTGGTTTATCATCTCCTTGCTTGTGATTGTCCCCGGTCTTATCTCTATGGCGACACGCGGCTTTAACTTCGGGATTGACTTCACGGGCGGCACGATTATCGATTTGAAATTCGCTCAGCCCGTCGGAATTGCGCAAGTTCGCGAGAGTTTGAAACCATTTGGCTTGGACGGTGCGACGATTCAACTTAGCGGCGAGACTTCGGACGTTGCCACCTCTACTGACGTTATGATTCGCACGATTGACTTGGAAGAGGTTCAGCGCAAGGAGGTCATGGCGGCGATTCGTGAGAAGGTCGGCGGTTATGAAGTCCTGCGCGAAGAAAAAGTTGGGGCGGTCATCGGCGGCGAACTGATTTTAAATGCCGTGCTTGCCCTCGTGATTTCGTGGGTGCTGATTATCCTTTACGTCGCTTATCGTTTCGAGTGGCGGTTTGGTATCGCGGCGGTGGCGGCTCTCGTCCACGATATATTGATTGTGCTAGCGTTCTTCTCGTTCACGCAAAGGCAAGTTGATTCGTCGTTCGTGGCGGCACTGCTAACAGTCGTCGGCTACTCAATCAACGATACGATTGTTATCTTTGACCGCGTGCGCGAGAACTTGAAGCTACACTTCCGGCGCGGCGGCGACCCTGTGGCGATTGTCAATCGTTCCGTCTATCAGACGCTGACTCGTTCGCTGTACACGGTCTTTACTTGCCTGTTCACGACGTTTGCGCTGTTCTTCTTCGGCGGCGAGACGACCAAGGATTTTGCGTTTGCGTTAATCGTCGGCTTCATGAGCGGTTGCTATTCGTCAATCTTTATCGCAGGTCCGCTTTGGTTGGAGCTTAGGAAGTTCGGTGGCAGAAAATGAATCTCTACGTTCAAGACCGCCGCGCTTGGCAGGAGCTTTTATCCCGCAAAAGATTTTCTGAACGTGTTCCCGCCGTCCGAGTCGTCAAGCGTGGGATTGTCCTGCCAGCCCGAAAGCTTGATGACGTTTGGGCGGGCGGCGTCTGCGACAAGAACTTTAAGTTCGTGGCGGGTTATTCGCGGCGGGAGGATTTAAGCGGCGGCGGCTTTGCTTGCGTGTGTTCGTCATACGCCGTCGACAAGAAGAACATCACGCGCCTTGACGAAGACGTAATCTTTGGCGGGTCGCTTATCGGGCACTTCGGGCATTTTATGCTTGAGTGTTGGACGCGCCTCTGGTATGTCATTGAGCACCCCGAACGCCGAGAAAAAATCTTATTCATCACGACGACGCACGGCGGCTATCATGAATGGTTTGATGACTTCTTCAGGCTCATGGGCATTGCCGAGGACAGAATCCTTTACGTCAAAGAGCCTGTGCAGTGTCGTTCGGTGATTGTGCCAGAGCAAGCGCATTACGTGCCAGAGCATTTACGCTACGGCTTGGGGAGCTTTACAAAGGAATTCCTGTTGCCGTATCAGGCGATAAAGGCTCACGTTAAGCCCGGCAAGGTCAAGCGGTTGTATCTGACGCAAACGGAGTTCAACAAGTCCAAAGGTCTCAAAGGCTCGCACTGCTTCAACGAGGAATATTTCGAGGAGTTCTTCGCGGCGCGTGGCTTTGAAGTCGTTTCACCGGAGCTGTTGCCGATTGAGGAGCAAATCTCGCTAATCATGGGCGCGGACGAGATTGCCGCGACAATGGGCACGCTGACTCATTGGGCGACGTTTTGCAAGCCGACCGCCAATTTCATAATGCTCACGCGGACACATGCCGCCTTGCCCTTCCAAACGTTCATCAATGAGGCGTTCGACTTCAACTGCTACCTCGTCGACGTGTCGAAAAACTTTCTGTACGCGGAGCAAACCCTCGGCGTGTGCATGATTGGTTCGACGCGTCATTGGAAAAAGTTCGTGGCTGATTACTTCGGCGAGCGTATCGAAGAGGACGACGACGCTTTATACTTCGACGCGGCATTGAATAAGTATTTGAACTTCTGGTGCCGCCGCTATCCTTCCGCTGATAGATTGGAGCTGTGGCTTTATTCGCTGAAGAGCCTTTGCAATCGCGTCATGACTTTGGAGCAATCGTTGACTAAGGGGCGTCCGCTACTGCGTTATCAGACTTACACGGGGCAAAACTCTTCCTCCGCGTGGAAGTCAGAGAATCAGCCCAGCGACGACCTTGACGGGCAACTTAGCATTCAGGGCATACGGCTTGACTTCACGAAGCCTTTTCACGACGTTTATTACTCGGTGCATTGCGGCGGTTGGTCTAAGGAAGTTTCAACCGCGCAAATTTCTGGCACGCCCGGCAAATCAATCACGGGCTTAAAGATTCGGCTCGACGAGGGCGGCGCAAAGGACTTTGACATAAGCTATCGCGCTCATCAATTCGACGGCACATGGTCACCTTGGGCTAAGAACGGCGAAGAACTCCTTACTTCGGACTTAAAGATAAACGCCGTCCAGATAAAGTTGGAAGCTAAGCAAAAGTAATTTTCGGGAGGTCGTAAACATGAACATCACGCGCAGAAACTTTTTAAAGCTAGCAGTTGCATCGGGGCTTTTGTTCTCGGTTAAGGAGAGTGCCGCCGCTACGAACGAAAAAATCTTAGTCGTGTACTATTCGCGAACGGGTGAGGAATACGGCTTGGGCAACATCACCAAAGGCAATACGGCAATCGTCGCTGAAATCATCGCCCAAAAGCTCGGCGCGGACATCTTCGAGATTAAACCTGTGACGCCTTACCCCGACAGCTACGAGGAGTGCAAGAAGGTTGCCAGCCGCGAGAAGGCTACTAAGGCTCGTCCGGCGTTCGTGGGCGGCGTCGACGTTTCGGGCTACGATATAATCTTCGTGGGCTATCCCATCTGGTACGGGGACGCGCCGCAGGTCGTCTACACTTTCCTTGAGGCTAACGACTTCACTGGCAAAAAGATTATTCCCTTCTGCACGTCGGGCGGCAGTGGATTATCGAGTACTGACCAAAACATCGCGTTGACTTGTCCAACCACAAAGATTCTTCAAGGCTTCGAGATTCGCGGCAAGATTGCTCAACAGAACCCGTCAAAGGCGGCTGAACTCGTCGACGACAATCTTAAACGGCTTAAGCTATTGGGTTATTAAAAAAATTTTTTGTGCTATACTCTTTTTAAAACTTGAAGGAGGTAATTTTTTTGAGGAAAAAACTTAGAATCGCCCAGCTAACATTGAATGGCTATTTTAATTACGGGAACATCTTGCAGAAGTTCGCGCTTCATCACACGTAAAAAAAGTTCGCGGACTTTACGGAAGTTCTTGTTCCTGACGTACCGATTCTTTTCCCTGAATTCGGCTACAAGGGTACAGGGCAATTCGTAGCACGGAAGACAGGTGCCAATTATCAGCAGTTGTTGCGTCTTCGAATGGCGGTTTATCAATCTAAGTTCAAGGACTTTGAGAACCTCAACATAAGGACGCGTTTTGATTTTCCGTTCTTTGAAGAAATTACCGATGAGTATGACTTCTTCGTTGTCGGTTCCGACCAAGTATGGTATTACCGTGGTGATCATCTTTCGTATGTTTTTCTTCCGTTCGTGCCGCGTGAAAAGAAAATCTTTTATGCC
>JAFQZB010000269.1 GCA_017406175.1 Selenomonadaceae bacterium
CTCAACGTGCCAACAGGTTTATTCGTCTCGTCATCGAAATACTCGAAATTATAATCGACGAACCAGTTGACATTAGGGTCGACCGGCATATCAACCTTTGCATTGTTGAGCGTGGCGATGCCAGGCAACACGACGCTGGAACCGTCGGTCTGCACGGCTGTGCCCGCGTAGAATTCGTCGATGTCCTTAATAAACAGCTTTACAGGAATTTTTTCATCTGTGTCGTTGCCGGCAAGGTCTATGCCGACCAGCGACACAAATTTTATTTCGGGATGCTCCTTGAGCAGTCCGATTATTTCTTCTTTGGGAGTTTTCGCCTTAATCGTGTAGAGCAAATTTTTCATACAGATTACCTCCAATCATTCTGCTTTTTCGCCGGGAATGTCCATAATCGCTTCAACGCCGCGATGTCCCGTGCGAATCCTTACCGCGTCGCTAAGCTCGTAAACGAAAATTTTGCCGTCGCCGAATTTACCCGTGCGCAAAACTTTCTGCGCGACTTCAAGCACTTTCTCAACTGGAATTTCGCACACGACCGTTTCAACTTTGATTTTCGGCACAAGATTAACTTCGTACTCATGCCCGCGAAAAAATTCTTTGTGTCCGCCCTGAAGCCCACAACCCAAAACTTGAGATACGGTCATTCCGAGCACGCCGATTGCGTTCAGCGCGTCTTTAAGTTCTTCCAATTTTGACGGACGCGTCACGATGTCAATCTTAGTGATTTTTCTTTCCATAAGCTCACCGCCTCAACTCTGCGAACTTTTCACGCTTGGAAACAACGTTAAGCTGTAATCTTCCGAGCCGCCGAAAATATTAGACGTGCCGGAGAAAACGCCAGTATTGTAGCCGCGCTCGCCGTGTTCGCTTAAATCAAGCCCTGTGACTTCTTCCGCCTCGTTCGAACGTAGAGCAACTATCGCGCTGACAACTTTGTAAAGCACAGCCGAGCCGACTACCGCAAAAATTACCGCCACACCGATTGAAATTATCTGCGCGAAGAATAAATCCGTTTCGCCGTAAAAAAGACCGTTCGCGCCATCGGGATTAACCGCAGTCGTCGCCCAAAGTCCCGTTGCAACCGCGCCCCACATTCCGCCGACTCCGTGCACTCCGAACGCGTCGAGCGAATCATCGTAACCGAACTTTGCTTTGACGACCGCAACCGCGCAGTAGCAAACGATACCGCCGATTAAACCGATAGCCACACTCGGAAGGATAGTTACGTAGCCCGCCGCAGGAGTAATGGCGACCAAACCCGCGACACAACCAGATACCGCGCCGATAACAGTTGGTTTGCCGTGACGAATCCATTCAACAAGCGTCCAGCCAAGAAGTCCAGCCGCCGCCGCAATTTGAGTTACAACGAAAGCATTTGCCGCAAGTTCATTGGCTCCGAGCGCAGAACCGGCGTTGAATCCAAACCAACCAATCCAGAGAATCGACGCGCCGAGCACAGTCATCGGGATGTTGTGAGGAACAATCGCACGTTTGCCGTAGCCGTGACGCTTACCAAGCAAGATACAAATCGTCAAGCCACTGACGCCGCTCAAAATGTGAATTACTAATCCGCCTGCAAAGTCCAACGCGCCGAGCTGTGCCAGAAATCCGCCGCCCCAGACCCAATGCGCCATCGGGTTATAGATGAATATCGCCCAGAGCAACATCAACAGCGCAAAGCCTTTGAACTTCATACGCTCGGCAAATGCACCCGTTATCAATGCGGGCGTCAGAGCCGCAAACATACATTGGAAAGCTACGAACGCGAGTTCGGGAATTGTTCCGCCGTCAAGAAGGTTATAGCCGACGCCCTCAAGTCCTATCTTCGACAAGTCGCCAATTAAGCCGTTCATGTCCGAGCCGAAAGCCATTGTGTAGCCGAGCAGAATAAATTCGACCGAAATCATGCCCAGAATGAACATCGACTGCATTATTGTTGACAAAACATTTTTACTCCGAACCATTCCTCCATAGAAAAGAGCGACTGCCGGCGTCATGATAAAAACCAACGCCGCGCTTACCAGTACCCACGCTGTGTCTCCACTGTTCATAACAATCACTGCCTAACTAAAAATCTTTATCAGCTGATAGCGAGATTATACCATAACAAAAAAGCATGTAAATAGCCCAAGTCGTTGTATTCTTGAATACATTTATTGATAGATTTACCATAATCATTAGGGGATAAACTTGGTTTTCCTTCCCCCGCACCCCCAACCCAATTTAAAGAAACACGAGGAAGGCAGAGTAGAAGTACCGTAACCAAAAATCACTCTCGCATCAGTCGACAATAACTCCAGCAAAATTCTCTGCCGCAATCGTCAAGAAATTTGGTTACACTTTTGGGAGGAAAGGTTACACCCCTTTTTCGAGAGAAGTTACACAGTTTTTTCGGGTGGTTACACAGTAGGTTACACAATTTTAGGGAGTGTGTAACCAATTGTGTAACCAATTTTTCTGACAATTTAAGCCCAAAAATGGCGTCAGGACGCCAAAAAAATTTCCAGAAAATTCTGTGGTTACACGGTTACACAAGTTACACAATTTTTTACACGTATATAGAGAAAAAAAAACGCGCGCGCGCAAAGCGTGACTTCTGCAACCTTTTTGCACGCGCATACTTTTTTTTCCTATAGGAGACCTATCTATTTTTGTGTAACTGTGTAACTTTTATATAAATATGTCTATAAATGGCGTTATAACGCCATTTTTTTGGTTACACTTTTGGTTACACAATGGTTACACAATTTTTGATTGTGTAACCTTTTTTTTTTTAGGCAACAAAAAGCCCTTCCTCTCTCGTGTTTCAATCTTTTTGAGTTGGGGCACGGGGGGAAGGGCGAGCGTCGCAAGGCGGCGGGAACATCGTGTTGCTATTGATTCTTTGAAAATCTTCCGATTGTTATTTATCTCCGTTCAGAGCGTTATTGCTGATTCTGTAGCAACGTGCGCTTGCTTTGCCGAGTTTTTTATTTACGGTAGCGAGTGGTGTCTTGCGTCCCTTTTCGATTGTGTCGGAAGGAACAAAAAAGCCAGCGGCGACTAAATCATCAGCGAGTTTGTGATAATCGCGTCCGTCACGATTACACTCATCTTGCAGAAATTTCGCTGAAATGTATGTATAACCGTCATTGTCGTTGAGTTTGCCGCAAATCGTTAGCATTCGGTCGAGCGGAATATTGCCGCCAATAAATCTGCTTTGATTCTGAGCAATAATGGCTAAGACAAAATCCCTTGCTCTTGCTGTATCAGAAATCTCAACAGTGGTTGGGATAAGTTTAAAAATTGCGTTAGCATTTTGGATAGAGTCGTCGAGAGGGAGTGCAGAGTTGTCGTTTAAAGCGGCATTTAGAATAGCGTCGGCGAGAGTCAAGACTGCCAAGTAGCGACAATGCTCATTGAGCAATTCGGGATGTTTCGCGATGAAAAGGGCGACAAGTTCTTGATAGATTTGGCGGAGCGTTTCAAAGCCGACTTCAAAGATTTTGTCGATAGCAAGAGGGAAGGCAAGTCCGCAATTTTCCTTGATTGTGTCGTGAATCAGGCGACAAACATCGGCGGGCAAAATTTCTCTTGTGACGTTTATGGAAAGTAGACGAGTATTGGCACCGCCTGTTACGTTGTCAGGGAGCAAAAGGGTTTCGCCGGTCATGATAGCGATAGTGCGCCAATCTTGCAGTTTTCTCAGCGTGGAATCTTTGTTGAGTTTAGTACGCCCTAAGCCATTGGCGAGAGCATAAACGAGAGTATCGAATTGTTCTTTGAGTTTAGAATCAGCAACTTGTTTCTCATCAACGAGAAAGGCGAAGTCGTTGACATCAGCGGCGGCACCAGCCAAGCCATTTTTGGTAGCGTCGAAAGAGCGAATCATTTTTTCATCACCGACAGCGGAAGCGGCGAGATACAAGGCAGTCGTTTTGCCAGCGCGAGTTGGAGCGCAGATGTACAGCAAGAAATTACGTTCGCCTAAGATTTTGAGTAAAATCGGAGCGATAGAAGCGGCAACGATAATTCTTGCGACAGGAGACTTTTTAGCC
>JAFQZB010000270.1 GCA_017406175.1 Selenomonadaceae bacterium
AAATGCAAAACATACCCGGCATCTCGACGACCGACGCGAAGAAAACCACTGATATGTACGAGAAATGCCAGTACCTGAACGAAATAAATGGCGGTCGGTGTGGTATCGTTTACGCAACTGGCACGCCTATCTCTAACAGTATGTGCGAGCTGTACACAATGCAACGCTATTTGCAACCCGACCGATTGAGAGAAGAGGGTTTGGGCTTTTTCGACAGCTGGGCGTCCAACTTCGGCAAAACAGTCACAGCCGTTGAGTTGTCGCCGGAAGGCAAAGGCTTCAGAACAAAAACTCGCTTCGCTAAATTCTACAATCTTCCTGAGCTTATGGCAATGTTCAAGGAAATTGCTGACATCAAAACTGCTGACCAACTCAATCTTGACGTGCCTAAAGCCGAATTTGTCACCACCCGTGTCCCCGCCTCCGACGCGCAAAAAGAAATGGTAGATGAACTTTCTGACAGGGCAAGACTTGTTCGAGAAAAGCAAGTTGAGCCAGAAGAAGACAATATGCTTAAAATCGTCAACGACGGCAGGAAACTCGCTCTCGACCAGCGGCTTATGAATCTCGAATTGCCTGACGACCCCAACAGCAAAGTTAATATCTGCGTCAAAAATGTTCTCGACGTTTACGAGTCAACAAAGACGCAACACTCCACTCAAATGATTTTCTGCGACCAATCTACGCCGTCCAAATTTTTCAACGTCTACGATGACATTCGCGAAAAATTGATTGTTGCAGGTGTCAAGCCCGATGAAATTGCCTTCATTCAAAACGCTAAGAACGAAAAGGAAAAGGACGCTCTCTTTGAGAAAGTTCGCAAAGGAGAAGTGCGCATTTTGCTCGGCTCCACAGTAATGATGGGCACCGGCACAAATGTCCAAGACAAGTTGATTGCTTTGCACGACTTAGATGTTCCGTGGCGACCGAGCGACCTTGAGCAACGCTCCGGCAGAATCATTCGGCAGGGCAACGAAAACAAACACGTCAAAATTTTCCGTTACGTTACAGAGGGCACCTTTGACGCCTACCTTTGGCAGATTCTTGAGAATAAGCAACGGTTCATTTCGCAGATTATGACATCAAAGACGCCGGTTCGCTCTGCCGACGACGTTGACGAGGCAACACTTTCTTACGCTGAAATAAAAGCCATTGCGACCGGCAATCCGCTCATTAAAGAAAAAATGGACATTGATGTTAAACTCGAACGCCTAAAAATCGCTATGGTCGAATTTCTCAAGGCTCACGAGCAACTCGAACACAAAATTACTCATACTTATCCCAAAAAAATTCAAGAATACAAGGCGCGGCTCGAAAAAATTAACAAGGACATTGAAATTATTCGGCAAAACACCGTTCTCGGCGACGACGGGCAGGAAAAATTTTCTATCATGCTCAACGGCAAAACTTTCTCCGACAAAAAAGAGGCTTCCAACTACATTTCCACTTTGCTCAAGAAAAATGGGACTTCGCGGTCGCCTTTGCACGGCTTGTCCGGCGAATATAAAGGTTTGCACATCTCCACCGCCTTTGAGCAACCTTTCTTGCACGAGGAATTGATTCTCGAAGGCAATGTTTCCCTGCGCAAAAATTCTTCCGCCGTGCCGGGCGATAATATTAACCGAATCATCGAAATGGCTAATGCTCGGCAAAAATATGCTCAAGATACTGAACGCGAAATTGAAAATTTGCTCGACAAAATCAAAACCGGTACAGAAGAATTGAAAGTCCCCTTCCCACAGCAGGAAGAATACGACAAACTTGCTCTGCGTTCCGCCGAACTCGTTCATTTGCTCAATGACGACGCCAATTCCGACGAAAATGATAGAATCAGCTTGGATTTGGAAAAAAATCGCCGAATTGATTTCATTTTGAACGGTCAGCCCGATTCCCTGTGTGAAAAAAGCTTTTTAGCCTTCGCTCGAAAACATTTTACAACTCCAAACGACCAATGGTCTGATTCTCTCGATGAAAAAGCTGTAACTGCGCTTATCGACGCTGGATTTTCTAAAGACAGCATATCTTGCACTATTCTCAAATGTTCTCCGACCGTTCCGAGCAAAGAAGACGTTTATAATCTGGTTGAAGATTGTACTCATCATGCCGCCGCTTGCCGTTGAGCCATAAAAAAAGAAATTACTCCGATTCGGGAAGAAATTTGCTATCGTTTCTTCCTGTTTTTTTGTATCGGCTTGTAATTTTACTTCAAGAGTGCTACAGTACCCGCGTTTTTGAATTGAATTACTTTTATGGAGTGATATTTCAATCATGGACAATGATTCCGATAAAAAATTCCCTGCTACGGAAAGGATTATTGAAGTCCCGCCGCCTGATTATCAATCTCTCAAGGACAAAGTGCGCCTAAACTCCGAACGCATAGATAAATTGCAACAACGCTGCCATGCTTTGGAAAATATTCTTGCCTATTGCGATATTTCGCCTATGACCAAAATAATCAAGGAATATAAATCCATGTCCGACTTTTATCTCATGCAACTTGTCAAGGAAATGGAAATTTATCGCGTCAATGAGGATGAACGCTCTGAAATGCTTAATTTTCTGGAGTATCTCCATTCAGTCACCAGTGAAATAGAGGATATTCTGCTCGTTGAACATTGAGGGGGGATTTTCTTGTCTTACGCTATCCCTAAACTGAAACTCGCTCTTGCTAAACAAGCCCTTATTCACTTTTTCCGCTGTTCTCAACAAACCCACGATGAAATTGAATTTCTTCAAAATTTCTGTTCCATGAATGATACCGATAAAATATTAAAATTGAAAACGCGACTTCTCGTCGAAGAAAATAACGATATGCTCGTTGCGGCTGTGCTTGCCGATTCTTCGCCTGAAGAATTTATATTCCTTCGCGATAAATATTTTTTCGACCATTCTTTTGTTCAAGTTTCTATGAAGTTGAATGTTCACACAAATGGTTTGCAACGCTGGCGCGATAAATTTTTAGGTCAAATAGCGTCTTTGTTGGAGTATCGCCTTCCGGTAGACGACATTTTCTCTCGCAACAAAGTTGAGGCTCTCATTTTCGTTCTCGAACGCACTATCGTTTTCTATGAGGAGTACGGTCATGCTGATACCGCCGTTCTGAACTCTCTTAAAGCAAAATTGAATATCTATCAGAACTTGCTTTTTGCTATAAATATTTTTCTGCTCTCCGATTCTCAAACCGTCTGCTACAGGACAATCAGAACTAAAATTTTGAATCAGCATCTGCCTTTAGCCGACCTTGAACGGCTTATCGGAACTTCGCACACCACGATTCTCCATTATCTTCGACTTTTTCAGGAGCAATTCTACTACTTCAACTAACTGCACAAAAATTTTTCGCGTCTGATACTAATCAGGCGATTTTTTTTTTTGCCGACTTGCAGAATTGTGTTATACGAGTTGGCAAAATAAGTGTAGCATAAGGACTTAGTAGAAAAATTGTTGTTTGGGGGTAGTCGATGCTTGGTTGTGCGAGCGAAAATAAAAATCATACTGCGGAGGATAATGAAAAGCTCCGTCGGGAATTGAAACGGGTGCGCGAGGAAAATCGAAAATTAAAGCACATAATCTCTTACGGGAACATTTCGACGCTGGAGACGTTGATAGACCAGTACATGGACTACAGCCGCATTCATCTGAAAAAAATCGCTATCGAAATTCAGCTGACTGACTATGAAAAATCTGGCACCGATAAA
>JAFQZB010000271.1 GCA_017406175.1 Selenomonadaceae bacterium
CGGATTGGTATCGCGGCACGGCGGACGCTATCTATCAGAATCTCAACTTCATCGACCTAGCCGACCCCGATTACGTCCTGATTCTCTCCGGCGACCATATCTACACCATGGATTATTCGTGGATGCTCAAAGCTCACAAGATGAACAATGCTGACGTTACAATCGGCGTCTTCGAGGTTCCGTGGGAAGAGGCTCCGCGCTTCGGTATCATGGTCACCGATAAAGAGACTGGACGCATTACCGAGTTCCAAGAAAAACCGAAAGAACCCAAATCCAATCTCGCCTCGATGGGCATTTACATTTTCTCGAAACCTTTCCTTAAGAAGTACCTCGAAGAAGACGGCGTTAAGGAAGATTCGACGCATGACTTTGGCAACGACTTGATTCCGAAAATGCTTGCGGACGGTTCGCGCATGTTCTCCTATGCTTTCGATGGCTATTGGAAAGATGTCGGAACGATTGAAAGTCTCTGGCAGGCAAATATGGATCTTCTCCAAGACCAGCCGCCGTTTGACCTCAAGGGCGACCAGAAAGTTTTCTCGTCCAATCCGTCACTGCCGCCGCATTTCGTCGGACCGTATGCTTCCGTTAAGCAGTCCATGATTAACGAGGGCGCGAAGATTGAAGGCGACGTTGATAAGTGCGTTATCTTCCAGGGCGTGCGCGTCGGCAAAGGCGCGAAAGTCACCAACTCGGTTGTCCTGCCGTCGGCTGTTATCGAAGAAGGCGCAATCGTCAATTATGCGATTATCGCTCAAGACGCAGTCATCAAATCGGGCGCAAGGGTCGAAGGCAAGGAAGGCGAAATTTTCGTCGTTCCCGAAGGTGCTGTCGTCGGTGCGAACAATACCAACGCTTAATTTGGAAATCGTCTGCACTTCAGGAGGTGCTTTGAATTGAAACAAGTAGTGGGGATCATAAATCTTCAGGAAGGCAACAGTCTGATTAGAGAGCTGGCGGCGACTCGTGCGGTTGAGGCTCTGCCCTTTGCAGGTCGCTATCGTCTCGTTGACTTCGCTATTTCTAACATGGTTAATTCGGGGATAAGCGCAGTCGGTCTCCTTCTGCCCGATTTCTCCCGCGCAGTCCTCGACCATATCCGCTCCGGTAAAGATTGGGATTTGGCTCGTCGTCGCGACGGCTTGACCTATCTGCCCGCGGCTCTGCCCGATAACGATTCGCGCAAGGGCGACCTCAAGGACATTTACGCCAACCTCGACTTCGCGGAACTCAGCGGCAGACAATACGTCCTCTTGACCAATGCTAGCTACATTTACAACATCGACTTTGAATGCGTCGTCGACTTCCATAAGAAGAGCGGCGCGGATATTACAATGATTTATTCTAAGGCGCAGACCGACCGCGATGGCAAAAGCGTCGTAATCGAAACCAGCACCAATGGTATCGTTACTGACCTCGCCGAAGTTCCTGCAATCAAAGCGGGACAAAAAGACGTTATGGGCGCATACCTCATGCCAGTCCCGACGTTCGCTTATCTCGTCCGTTCGACCTATGAACGCGGCGGGCAAGACTTCCTCCTTGATGCTCTGATTCGTCATGCGCATGAATTCAAAATCAGCGCGTACAAGCATGAAGGCTACGTTGCCCATATCAATTCGACGATGGAATACTACGAAGCCAACCGCGACTGCCTTAAGCCCGAAGTTTGGGAAGAACTCTTCATGAACAACGACCGCCCGATATTTACCAAAGTCAAGGACGAAGTTCCCGTTCAGTATAAAGAAACTGCCAACGTTAAGAATTCGCTTATCGCTAACGGCTGTGAAATTCGCGGCACTGTCGAGAACAGCATACTCTTCCGCGGCGTCATCGTCGGCAAGGGCGCGGTCGTCAAAGACTCTATCCTCATGCAGCGTTGCGACGTTCAAGAGGGTGCTCGCGTCGAAAACGTCATCTGCGACAAAGAAGTTATCATCACGAAAAATCGCTGGCTCAAAGGCGCGGAAAACTATCCTTACATTGTTAAGAAGAAAGCAAGAGTCTAACGCATTGAAAGTTAAGCAATGACATCAGCGGCGAATTTTTACCTAGGGGTTGCCTTGGCGTAAGGATTCGCCGTTTGCTGTGATTTAATTTCAATCAATGTTGCCAAGTTTTTTTCTGTTTGATAAAATGACACGCAGAAATACGCTAATCTTACAATAAAAGGAGGAATACACTTGGCAAGGGACAATACAAGCAAGACGGCACACAGCAAGGAGTACGAAAGACTCAAGGACGCACTCAAGTCGCGGTTCATTAGCTCGGCGCATATCATGTTCGGACGCGACATCAAAGAATTGCCCATGAACGAGCTTTACAAGACGGTCGCGGCGGTCGCCAAACAGTTCATCTCCGAAAACTGGATTAAGACGAACAAGGCCTACATGGACAGGCAAGAAAAGCAGGTTTATTACTTCTCGATTGAATTCTTGATGGGGCGGCTCCTCAAATCGAACTTGATTAACATCGGCATTGATGAAGCGTTCCGCGAAGTCCTCGAAGACCTCGACTTGAACCTTGACGAAATCTTTGAAGAAGAACCCGATGCGGGGCTTGGCAACGGTGGCTTAGGGCGTCTGGCGGCGTGCTTTATTGATTCGTTGGCGGCGCATCGTCTGCCCGGTCATGGTTGCAGTATTCGCTATCAGTACGGACTCTTTGAGCAGAAGATTATTCAAGGGCAACAGGTCGAAATTCCCGATAACTGGCTCCGCGACGGATTCGCCTGGGAGTATCGCAAACCTGATAAGTCGATAAACGTCAAGTTCAATGGCAACGCTTACATGAAGGAACAGCCCGACGGCTCGCTCAAGCTCGTGCACGAAAACGCAATGACTGTTATGGCTGTGCCCTACGACGTGCCCATTGTCGGTTACCATAATAAGACCGTTAATACGCTCCGCCTGTGGAATGCTGAAGTTAATCGCGACTTCTCCGATTATGGCATGCTCACTCATGACCAGATGCGCGCTAAAAATGAGTACCGCCACTTCGTCGAATCCATTACCGAATACCTTTACCCCGACGATTCCTCTAACGACGGCAAGCGCATGAGGCTCATTCAGGAATATTTCCTCGTCTCGGCCGGTACTCAATCCATTATCCGCCACTACGTCCGCGCCGGCGGCAATATCCGCGCACTTGATAAGAAAATCGCCATTCACATTAACGACACCCACCCCGCCCTGTGCGTCGCCGAACTCATGCGCATCCTCGTCGACGAACACAATCTCGAATGGAACGAGGCTTGGACCATTACCCGCAACGTCGTCGCTTACACTAACCACACCATTATGCCCGAAGCCTTGGAGAAGTGGCCAGTGGACATGTTCAAAACCCTCCTGCCGCGTATCTATATGGTTATCGACGAGGTCAACCGCCGCCATCTAGAATACGTCAAAGCCCGCTATCCTAACAACGTCGAGAAGCTCCGCGCAATGTCCATTATCGAACACGGCGAAGTTCATATGGCTCGCCTTGCAGTCGTGGGTTCGCACTCGGTAAACGGCGTCGCCCGCATTCATTCCGATATCCTCAAATCCACCACCCTTCATGACTTCTACGAATATTGGCCCCGCATGTTCAATAACAAGACCAATGGCATCACTCATCGGCGTTGGCTTATGGGCAATAATCCTCAGCTGGCTGACCTTATCGACCGCACTATCCGCAGCCGCGTTTGGCATAGGCACCCCGAGCAACTCGACCTCTTTAACGAATCCGTAGACGATAGGAAGGTTCTTGAGGAACTCGACGAAATTAAGCTCCTTAGAAAAACCGACTTAGCGGCGTTCATCGCAAAGCATCAGGGGCTAACAATCGACCCCAATACTATCTTCGATATTCAGGTTAAGCGGATTCACTCCTATAAACGCCAGCTCATGAACGCCTTGCATATCATGTGGCAATACGACAAATTAAAAAACGACCCCAGTTATAAACCGCTCCCGACCACTTATCTCTTTGGCGGCAAGGCGGCTGCTGGCTACTATATCGCTAAGGAAACCATTCGCCTGATAAACTCAATCGCCGACAAGATTAACAACGACAAGACGATTGACGGGCGGCTAAAGGTGGTCTTCATAGAGAACTTCGGCGTGTCTATTGGCGAGATTGTCTATCCTGCGGCGGACGTTTCCGAACAGATTAGCACCGCTTCCAAAGAGGCTTCCGGCACGGGCAATATGAAATTCATGATGAACGGCGCAATCACCCTGGGCACCCTTGACGGCGCTAACGTCGAG
>JAFQZB010000272.1 GCA_017406175.1 Selenomonadaceae bacterium
GAAAAGAACACTGTCAATGAGAATACGAAGTTCAGCTTCTTCAAAGTCGCGGCGAATATAAACACCGCGTCGGATATTGATGTCATAGCCCATTTCTTTGAGTGAGATAAGGTTAGATTTAACGGAGCGACGATCGCACTTCATGCCATATTCAATGTCTAAAAGTTCGAGAATGCGTTTCTGAGTTAAAGGACGCCGCTCATCAGAATATCGCTCCAAAATTTTAAGAATCATAAGGTTCAACATTTTTTTAGTACCGACACCAAACATATTCAACTCTCCTTGATTTTTTCTTTAAGTGCTTGTAAAAAGTCCTGCCGATTAAAAGTACCGTCAGCGACTTTGAAGATAATGTCTATCAATTCATCGTGAGCAATATCAATTTTCAAACCGTTAATGTGAATAAGGATAAGCATTAGATGAAGTCCGAGTCGCTTATTGCCGTCGAGGAAGGGATGATTTTTAATAATCCCGAAGCAAAGTTGTACAGCTTTGTCGATAACGGACGGATATAAATCCAGTCCGGCAAAAGTCTGGAGAGGATTAGCTAAAGCAGATTGCAACGCGGCTTCATTTCTAATGCCATGAATACCGCCAAATTCGTTGATAATTTTGTCGTGAAGTTTAAGTACTTGATTTTGAGTTAAGTAAATCATGAAGCCAAGACCTCATAAACATCGTGATATTGCCGGATAATCTGGTCGGAGATTTGTTCTAAATCCTCATCGGATAAATATTGAATGTCCGCGCAGTCTTGAGATTTTTCTTCCTCTCGAATGTTTTCTCTGTTCATAAAGGTAGCTCCTTAGAAAAAATCACTTAAAAGAAAGTTGGCAATGTGCATGGTATAGATACCTTTGTAATTGGAGTTAGCGAAGTCGTCCATACGTAAAACGAATTTAGGATAGTTGTCTTTGATTTTCAAAAGATTGTTGTATTCGCGTTCCTCAGTAACAGGACTATTAATAGAATAAGTAACTTGAATGTAGATTTTATGATTAGGCTTGGTAGCGATGAAATCAATCTCGAAGTCGTCGAGTTTGCCGACGTGAACTGTATAACCTCTGGCAGAAAGCTCAATGAAAACAATATTTTCAATCATAGTGGCGATACTGTTAGGATTGTATCCGAGCACGGAGTATTTCAAAGCAGGGTCGGCAATGTAAAATTTTTCTTGAGTCTTGAGAAAAGCTTTGCCCTTAATGTCAAATCTGTGACAGCGGTAGATGATGAAAGCTTTTTCTAATTTATCGAGATAGCTGTAGATAGTTTCAGTATCAAGTGTCCTGCTTTGGCTTTTGATGTATTTGGAAATGGAAGAGGCGGAGAAAGTTTGTCCGATGTTGTCGAGAATGTATTTAACGATGCGTTCAAGCTGGTCGATTTTACGAATCTGGTTGCGCTTAACGATGTCGGTGAAGATAGTAGAATTATATATGTCGCGGACAATAGTGTAGGCTTCATCTAAGGTGAAGTCGTGAGTATGGATAGCGGGAAAACCACCGTAACGAATAAAACGAGTGAATTCAGCTTTAATATCTTCAGTAGCAGAATAAGCCCGTCGGAAGTTCAAGTATTCAGAAAAGGTTAGAGGGAAAATTTTAAAGGAAACATAACGACCGGTCAGATAAGTAGAAATTTCGGAGGAAAGCATTCTGGAATTAGAACCAGTGACAAAAATATCAACGTCAAAGTCAGCCATAAGAGAGTTGACAGCTTTTTCCCAGTTCTCGACTTCCTGAACTTCGTCAAGTAGCAGATAAGTTTTAGCAGAAGGAAAGAGATGAGCTTTAATTTCTCGATACATATCGGAGGCAGTCCGAATATGTTCGAGTTCAAGAGAATCAAAGCGATAGAATAAAATTTGTTCAGGAAGAATATTGCGTTCCAACAATTTTTCTTGAATCAACTTGAGGATCGTGGACTTGCCACACCGTCTGATTCCAGTAATGATTTTAACGAAAGGAGAATCGACGAAGGGCAAAATTTTGCACATGTATAAATTTCTGTAAATCAAAGAAACCACCTCACAAACATAGCCAGAATAGCATTGTTTCCCGTGAAAGTAAAGTTATTTTTATAAGTACAGGTAAAAATTTTTGTACATAGGATTTGTTAAAATCTATGGGAGATTAGGGATAAATTTTTAGGGAGGCAGATGAACATGAGATTTTCATTTAGTGCCGAGTATAACATTGGAGACAAAGTGAAGATTCTTGCTGGAGAGCATAATGACAACTGGGAAGGGCGAATCGGCAAGATAGCAGAAATAGGAATCGACCTTAGCCAAATTGTTTACCTTGTGGAGTTCAGAAGAGAGAAATTTAAACCCTGCTTTAAGGTAGAAGATTTAAAGCCGATGTCTGGGAAAAACAAACGTGAAGGATTTAGGGAAATTTCGCTCTACTCGAAGTATGAAGTAGGAGATAAAGTTAAGGTCTTACCGACTGCGCGGAGTTTGAAAACGGATATAGATTTGCGTGGAGAAGTGTGTAGTGTCTTCATAGATAATCATATGTCGTTGGAAGAAATAAATTATTGCTACGAACACAAAATAGGCTGGTTTAAGAAAAAGGAAAATGAGCATATGTGGTTTAACAATATGGTCGTGTATTTGAATCCGTCAGAAGACAGACCGGAAATATGGCGAGGTAAGGTCGGAGAGATAGCTAATATCGAGTTTGATGGAACAGAAGAAAAGCCCACGATAATATACGGGGTAAAGTATCGCAATGAAACATCGGTGCCATGTTTTCGGGAACAGGATTTAGTTTTGGCATGGAACAAATTTGAACGTAAATGAGAGTTACGTTCAAGGCGAAAAGCTAGGTGCAATGCGGGTTTACGTGTATATATGAACGTAGTGTACGTAATTTTTACTGGAAACAAAAAAATAATTAATAAGATTGATGATAAAGATTCCAATATAATTAATAGAAAAGACGTGCAAGACGTTCATTACGTTCAAGTTCTCGACTTACATTCGACCTCAAAGTCACTCCACAGTAGTGGAAAAGAGGCAAAATAAAATACAGGAAAGGATACTTTTCTGTCACTTATCTTGATATTCAACTCTTTTTTTGCTATAATTCAAACGAGGTGAAATATTGAGTTAGCTTTTAATGAGGTTATTTCCCGCATTGAGACTTGATAAAAATTTTTATTGGAGGAGTCTATAGTGAATGAACTTGATTCTACCTGCGGAGTAAGTGATGACGAACTGACAAAACGTTTCAAAGAGGCTATCCGCATTGACAATGAAATAAAAAAAATTAAGGGTGTTCCAATAGCTGATTATGATGAGGCTACAGGTAAAGCCTATCTTGAATACTCTGATGGGAAGCGTGAATATGTCTCTTAAACTTCCTGAAATTATTGTTTTTGCCGGTCCAAATGGTAGCGGTAAATCTACTGTCACGGTATTGGCTAAGATTATTGAGCCTTATATTAACGCTGATGATATTAAACGTTCTACGCAATGTTCTGATTTAGAAGCGGCTATTAAAGCTGAAAGTTTGCGAGAATTTGCCGTTGCCAACAAAATAAGTTTTACTTTTGAAACAGTGTTATCTACTGACCGCAATCTTAAACTTTTAAGACGCGCAAAAGAAAATGGATTTTTCATTCGCTGTTTCTACATCTTGACTGCTGATGTTAATGTAAATATTGCAAGGGTAAAATCTAGAGTAGAAAATGGCGGTCACGATGTTCCTGAAGATAAAATTCGTTCTCGTTATGTTAAGGCACTTTCTCTCATACCTGCACTCGTTGACGTTTGTGATGTTATGCACATTTACGACAATACCAAAATCCCTGAACGCATTTTCAAGAAACGTAAAGACCAATTTTTCTATTGGGAAAATTCATTTTGGAACAAAAGTAAAATTGAAGAATTGATAAAATCAAAAGAGTTATTTTAACAACGACAGTGCTTTAGTCGACAAAGTAAAGCAAGGTCTGAAAGCAAAATTATCTCGGCGAGAGGCAATAATTTAAGTGATTAATTGGTGCATAGCAAGGTATGAGGTGTTTTCTATGTTGGATTTACAGTGGGATTTTGATGAAGCTAAAGTTGCTTGGTTTAAGCAAGGTGAGAAAAAAGGCGAAAGGCTCGGTCGCGATAACGCCATAATTAATAATTTACGCTCTGTGATAGAAGCATTCAACGTTTCTGTCGAGAAAGCTATGGATGTTTTGAAAATCCCTAAAGAAGAGCAATCTTATTATGCATCCAAATTGAATGAATCGGTAAAATAATTATGCCATACACTGTAACTCAAAGAATCAAAGCAATTCAGCAACCTGCTGGAGGATATATCCCTGTATCTGCAATGTCCATTAAGCAGTACAGGGATAATTTTTCACTCAACATTAAAGAAAATATATCAGCGAACTATGTCGGATTGGCGGTCGATTATCTTACTCGTTTTCGAGTGACTGGTAATGTTGAAGAGGCTTTCGATATTCCAATTCTCGGAGCAAAAATTTTATTTCATAATTATGGAATGCATAAAGAATATCTACATTGCTTGAGATTACTTGAATCGGTAAAGGCAGGGGATATATCTTCGGCTGTTCAACTTACCGCTTACGATGAGGTTTATAGAGCAGGGATTACTGACATTAAAAGACTGTCGCCGGATGCGGCAACGATTGAAAATATAAAAATTATGGTAAATCGTGGAGTCATCTTTCTCAAACATTGTAGCACAGAAATTAAAACAGGCATTACTTTCGAGGGAGGTTATACCGACATAATTGTAAATGGTGACTGCGATTATCTGACAGATAACTCGCTGATTGATTTCAAAGTCCTGCGTGGGAACGTGACGAAGAATCACACACTACAAATTTTGATGTACTATCTTATGGGACTGCATTCCATACATAGTTCTGAATTTCAAAAGGTAAAATGGCTGGCTCTCTTCAATTCGCGAAAAAATGTTGTCTACTATATCAATGTTAGGAGAATCCCAGAAGGTGTCATCGATGAAGTCTCAAGAGAAGTTATAGGTTACGCAGACAGAGGTAAATGATATGCAAGAAATTATAAGCCTTAGTCAATCTGCCATTGAAGTTTCCGAATTTTCAGAGTCACTGATAGAATTATGGATAAAGTTTACAGATGTTCGTCCTGCATCACAAAGAACTTACGCAAAGGCACTGAGGCAAATGTTCAAATATTTTTGTTCAAATGCAATCATAAATCCGACTCGTGCTGATATTGAAAGATGGAAAGCTGAAATGTTAGCAAACAAAAAAGCTACCACGGTTCAACTTTATATAATATCCGCAAAGTTATTCTTCAAATTTTTATCTCAGCACAACATTTACCCGAACATAACCGACAACATGAAGAGTGCTAAAGTCGACCACGAACATAAAAAAGATGCCTTGACAATAAAACAATGTCAGGCATTACTTCAATCAATAGATATTTCAACGATTAAGGGCTTAAGAGACCGAGCAATTATTTCACTGATGATGACAGCCGGATTGAGGACAATAGAAGTAGTCCGCGCAGATGTCGGTGACCTTCATTCTTTTGCGGATTCGGTTTATCTTTCGATTCAAGGTAAAGGACACGACGAGAAGTCCGCAAAGGTGCTTGTCGCCTCTCAAGTTTATAATTTTATCCAAGCTTATCTTCAGACCAGAAAAAATCTTTCTAACTCGGAACCACTCTTTACTTCAACTTCACGCAGGAATTTTAATCAGCGACTTGATACTCAATCAATCAGCAAGCTCGTCAAGAAAAAGCTACGAGAAATTTTTATAGACGACAACCGACATACAGCACATAGCTTAAGACATACAGCGGCGACGCAAGCTCTTTTGAATGGAGTTCCGCTCACTCAAGTTCAGCAAGTTCTTAGGCATTCAAATATTAACACGACATTAATTTACAGTCATGCAATCGAGAGAATGAAAAATAAGAGCGAGCAGACCGTTGCTGATGCTATCTTTAATTAAAAATCCGGTAGTGTAAAATGGATTGTGTAAGTAAGAGAGCACAATCCATTTTTTTGATATAGGAGAGAAAAAGAGATGAAAAGAAAGAATCGAGACACACCCGGCAGGAGAATTGCTCAAGCCATTATCGCCCAGTACAAGCCCAAA
>JAFQZB010000273.1 GCA_017406175.1 Selenomonadaceae bacterium
GACTTTCCAAAGTCACAACGTGTGTTTGCTGTAGCCTAAGCTCCGCCGCGTCCTCGATAGTAACTATTCTATCCGTCTCCGGGATAAACGACGAGAGAACATTAAGCGTTGTCGTCTTGCCCGAACCCGTGCCGCCCGATACTAGGATATTCAGCCGCGCCTTAACGCAAGCATCAAGGAACATGCCCATATCCTCGCTTAGCGTCCCGAAGTTTACTAGGTCGTGAATCGAAAGTGCCTTCTTGGAAAACTTACGGATTGTGACCGTCGGACCGACTAGCGACAGCGGCGGGATAATGATATTGACGCGGGAGCCATCAGCAAGGCGGGCATCAACCAGCGGACTGCTTTCATCGACGCGGCGACCTAACGGCGTCAAGATTCGTTCGATGATGTTCATTAAGTGCGCGTTGTCGTAGAAGTGAACGTCCGTAAGCTTAAGCTTGCCCTTCTGCTCGATAAAGATTTGCCGCGGACCGTTTACCATGATTTCTGTTATGCTGTCGTTCTGCAGGAGCGGTTCAAGCGGTCCCAGTCCGAGCAGTTCGTTGCTGATGTCGTCAACAAGCTGAATTCTTTCGCCGCGTGACAGGGTATAAGCCCCTTCCGCAAGCTCACGATTGCTGTAGACCGAGATGATATTTTTAATCTGGTCGCGAGCCTCTTCGCCGCGCACAAGAACGTTTTGCTCTTCGGGCGTCATCTCGTCGACTATGCGCCGGTGCACTGCAAGCTTTAGTTCCTGCATTACGTCGCTTTTGGAAGTCGAAGCACGCCTGCCCGCGAACGCTGACGCCTCAACTGCCGCTTCGCGTTCCTGCTGGATTTGCTTTTCCGTGTAGTTCTCTTGATGTGTTGGCGTGTGCTTTACTGCGGCTTCAGGTTTTGACAAGCGCGAACGTTCGGGCATCGGCTGCGGCTTCTCTTCTTTTTTGCCGCCTAGCCTTTCTAGCAACGACAGAGACCTTGCCATAAAGTTTCACCTCCCCGCGTTAATTATCTTCGAGCTTCATTTGATAAGACGACGCGAAACTTCTTGGTGGAAATCCGAAAGGGAAGTCGTGCCCGTGGTCAAAAAGAAACAGTACCTCTACTTGCTTCGCATTACTATCATCGTAAACTGGATCAGGAAGTTCTGTAGAAGAAGCTCCCGAATTACTTTCCGAAGAAGCTCCCGAATTACTTTCCGAAGAAGCTCCCGAATTACTTTCCGAAGAAGCTCCCGAATTACTTTCCGAAGAAGCTCCCGAATTACTTCCTGAAGAAGCTGTGATTCTTTCGCCGTCCTCATCCAAAAGGTAAACGTACCTTTTGATATTGTACACGCCTATTGTGCCTAAATCCTTTTCATTGTTGTATGAAACAAAAAGCTTTTCTCTTGGAGATTCTGTATCGTCTGTGGTCTGAGCACTTGTTACAGCGACTTGTCTAGCAATGGTTCGAGCCGCATTGCTACAGTCCATGAATTGAAGGAACATAATGCCGCCGTAAATTGCTCCGAATACCATCAAAAAAATCATCGGTGCCACAAGAGCAAATTCCACCGCCGATTGACCTCGTTGCTTTCTCATAAACACCGCCCGCCTCTCTGAAAAAAGAGCCTCCAAAAAAATTTTTTCGGAAGCTCATAAATGTTTGTTAAGCCAATCGTTTCTTATTTAGTTTTGGTCTGTCCTCATCGTCAGCAAGATTATCAGTTAGATGCTCTTGCTGGCACCATATTTACTTGCTGCATCGGAAGCAGAAGACACCAAATTGCTTGCGCCTTGGAACGCATTCTTAACAGCAGTGCCAAGACCATTGTTGAGGGCGACGATAGCGATAGCCGCAACGAACGCGATGATGAGTGCGTACTCAACCATGCCTTGACCTTTCTCGGACTTCTTGAGTTTCTTGACTAACTTTTCGATGTACTGAATCATAAGATATCTCCTCCAAACTTAAACTTTCCTTTGAGTTAATCAATCTATCCTTGACGATTCGCCCTGTCACAGCCAATCACTTCAAAGCTTAAGCAACGGCATTATAAATCCTAAATCTGATAAATTCAAGTGCTTTCATTAAATTTTTAAACTTCTATATCAACAATGCGCTGAATGACAACATATCCGATAAGCTCCATGATGAGTGCAACCGCCAGAGCAATGCGTCCTGATTCTTCCGTGAACAGCATCATCGTTTGGTCGTGATTGAAAAAGTAGCAGAATATCGCCACGACGAACGGCAAAAGGATTAGCACCCACGCGGAGAACCTGCCTTGCGCCGTCAGAGCTTTAATCTCTCGTTTCATGCGGATTCGTTCGGTTATGGTTTCGCTTATGGTGTCTAGGATTTGCGCAAGGTTCCCGCCGACTTCACGCTGAATCAAAACCGCCGTGACGACTAAGTCAAAATCCGGGCTTGCGATTCGCTGATTCATTTGCTCAAGTGCGTCTTCCAATGTCACGCCCATTGCAATATCAGTTGCGACGCGTTCAAACTCTGTGCTCATAGGCGGTTCCATTTCGCGAGCCACAACGTCCATTGCCTGCTGAAAGCTGTACCCTGCACGCAAGGCATTTGCGACCGTCGTCAGGCAATCGCCGAGCTGTTCCGTAAAAGAATTGCGCCGCTTGTTTATCGCTATTGAACTCCACATCCACAAGCCCAGCGGTATTGCTATAGCAGCGACTATCGCAACTGAGAAATTCAGCGTAATAACGAAACTAGCACCGCCGCCCAATAACGCACACAATATCGAAAGGACGATGAACTCCGCGCCGAACAGAGGAATGCCCGCTTGCTTTAGGCGGAAGTCCATCTTCTTTGCAATTTTCCATTCGGAGATAGGTTTCGCTATCCGCTTAATGAATTTGGCAATGCGTTGGATAATGTCCTCGTCCTTGTCCGAAGATTTATTTGAGTCGGCGTCGTAGTGTCTTCGCAAGCGGTGGAAGATGTCTATTTTGCTCCTCTGCTTGATAAAGAGTATGACGAAGAATATAAACAGAAACGTTGCTACCGCTCCGACTAATGCGACGAGGAAGATCATAAGTCTTCACTCCTTAGCGTTAATGATTTTGTCAGCCATGCCGCTAATCGTCTGAACCAAGAGGCTATCCTTCGGCAAGCCCTGAGCTAGGCGACCGCTATTAGCTACGGAAATCATCTTGTATTCGTTGGGAATCATATCATCGACGGGATAGCCGAGTTGCTCCGAAATCTTTTGGCGGTTCTCTTCGGTGAAGGGATTAACACGAGTGAAGACCGCGTGAACTTTGCGCTTGCCGTCGTCCTGTTGCGCGAACATGTCCATTGCCTTTTTGGCGTGTTTAATCTCGAAGCCGCTGTTAATCATCGTCGTGACAAGTACAAAGGTTGAGATGCGGCAGATGTTAAGCGACAGGGGATTAAAGCCCGCCGGCAAGTCGACCAGCACATAGCGGAAGACATTCTCCGCCATCATGACGACTTCGGTTAAGCTATCCGGGGCGACGAGTTCGGCATATTCTGGACGGTCGGGACTGCTAAGGAGTGAGACGCCTTTTTTAATCGGGTAGAAGTAAGGGTCGAGCGTCACGGGCGTCAACAGCTTAATATCTTGCGTGGCGTCAATGACGGTGCGTTTCGGCTCCAAATCGAAGAAGATAGGCAGGTCTCCGAATTGCAAATCGGCGTCAACCAACGCGACGCGTTCGCCAGTCTTCTCTGCAATGAGGAAGGCGAGCATTGCGGCTAAGGTTGTTCGACCAGCACGACCCTTTGGGCTGAAGAAGGAAATTAATTTGGCGGGCTTGTGCTTGCCGCGGGCGGTGTAAAGTTGGAGGTGTTCGAGAATATCCTTAGCCGAGAACGGTTTCAAGATACAACCCGTCGCGCCGCCTTCCATGACCTTTTGCGCGGTAAGCGGTTCCCATTGGCTCATCGTGCCTAGGATATAAGCTTTAGGAAAAGCGGAGACGAAATCAGGAATCATGTTAAGGACTTCTTCGTTATCGACGTTCATAAAGAACAAATTTGGCTGAAACATAGCCGCCGGATTAATCGCGGCGTGCGCTTGCTTATAAGTCGCCGCAACGTCGAAATCGGGCGAACGCCTAAGAACGGTAACCATGTCTTCAAGCATGTTCGGGTCGTCTTCAATTACAATCACTCGATAAGCCAAAGTCTAAACCCCCTTCAAAATCCGAACCAACCTTTGACTTTGCTAAGGAATCCTCCGCCGCTTGTCGATTGTTCTTCGGGCTGAAGCATGGACTTTGGACGGTTGGTGTAAAGCCCGACTAGGTCATCAAAACTTTTTGTGAGCTTTGAATCGGGTGCGGCGAACATCAACGGTTGCCCCGTGTTAATGGACTTATTGACGGAAGGATAATCGTTGGGCAGTCTGTGATAGAACGACTCACCCAAGAGCCTTTCAACGTCGCGGCTTTCGATTAGCTTTTGGGAGTCGGCGCGGTTTTCGACGAGGCGGATTTTGCTTTCCTCGTATTCAAAGCGAATCAGAGTATCATAGCCGACCTTGTAATTTTTTAGGGCGGGCAAGAAGTCGATAACGCCGACATAATTTATAACCGTGCTGAGGTCAAGCATCGCCAAATTCAACGCGCTGAACATTGAGTTGAGGTCGAGGATAACATAATCGAAGTAGTTGAGCTGATTGATAAAGGTCGTGACAACTTGAACGTCAGTCTGGTAGGCATCGAAGACGTAAAGCGGCGCAGGCAAGATAGAAAACGTTACATCGCCTTGCGTATACTCGGTAAGAAAATTTCTTATGTTGAAGTTGTCGGGGTGGTCAAGGTAGGCACGTTGAGCCGCCGCAACCGTGTTTATGGAATCGAGCTTGAGATAATTTAACACGTCGCCGAACTGCAAATCCAAATCGCACAGGCAGACTTTGTAGCCTTCATGAGCAAGCCCCGTCGCCAAGTTAATTGCAACGATAGTTTTGCCGATGCCGGGCGTCGTGCTGAAGACGCTGATAATAACACTGCTTCTTTCGATTAAGTTATTAGTTGCGACTGCCATGAAAGCTCCCTCCTAAATTATTTTTTAAACGGTCTGTCGGTAGTTTTTCCGTCTTTGGGATAGTTGGCTGGCGGCAAAATTCTTTCTGGCTCCGGCTCTTTAATCTCTAAAATATCCTCTTTAGGCTCTTTGAAGTCGTGCATTTCCCTTGCCTCGTATTGAGCTTTACCTTGTTCGTACCATTGGTGCATAGGCTCGGACATTGGTGCTTGCGAAAGGTCTTCTGATTCGACAAGGTAAGGCGTCACGACGATTATAAGTTCACGCTTGTCTCTGGATTTAGACGTATGCTTAAAGAATTCGCCAATAATCGGAATATCGCCGAGGAGCGGAATCTTTGAAATGGTTTTGCTCTCTGAAGAGTCCATAAGCCCGCCGATAACGATTGGCGAACCTGAATTTAAACTTATGACGGAATTCGCACTACGTGTCAGTATGGTAAGGCGTCCATCAGAAGTCTGTCCACCAATGTTGCTAACTTCAGCGTGAATCGCCGAATTTATTCTGTTTTGTGCGTCAACAACCGGTTTGAACTGGAGAATAATACCATAATTAATTATTTGCAGACCAGATGTACTCATCGTGGAAATTTCATAAGGAATTTGTCCGCCGATTTGAATGGTCGCCTGCTCGCCGCTAAGTGTCGTGACGCTTGGGCGCGAAAGAATTTTTGCTTTACCATTAGTAACTAATAGATTAATTTGTGCGTTAATCTGCCCGAATCGCTGACTTATCCACTTTACTGGATTATTGTGGAACGGTCTAACCTGAGAACCGTATGAATAAGTGCTGACTCGTGTCTGACCTTCATCGTCAACATAGGTGTAACTTTCTTCCGTAACAGTTCTGTCGTGTGCTTCACCAAAACTGAAAATGCCTGGAGAGTTGGCGGCGTCTTCGCCATATCGAATCCCTAAATTTTTTGCGTCGTCGGAGTTGATTTCGATAATCTGCGCTTCAAGACGGATTTGCGTCGGGTGAAGGATTTGCAAAAGGTCTATAATCGTGCCTTTAGCTTCAGATTCACTCACTTCGCCATTGCCACCGCCCCCAGAAGTGGCACTTTGTATGTTAAGTTCCATGTCGAAACCACTGCCGACAAGAAGACTGCTATCCGTGCTACCGTTGATGAAAAGCCGCGCTGTCTGCAGGGCGTAATTCTTCTCGTATTGATTCTCGACCGTGCCAGTTAGCAGAATTCTTTCGCCGACCATTTTAACATGAACATCAGGTAGCCCGATTGCCTGTTCAATCAGCATGGCTTGTCCGGGGTCTTCGGGCGACACGACGATTAAATATTCATGCCGCACGCCGTCAATCGTCCAAACAAACAGAGCCGTTGAACCTGCATTTGCCTTGGTGACGATTAAAAATTCACTCGCCGAGCCGGGCAACTGAATAACCGAGGCAATGTCCTTGTTGCCAACAGCAACTCGCTGGATTTGCTTTCCCATGTCCATATAGTGCGACGTCTGCTTTTTTATGCTGAGCGTTTCCATTTCGGCGGCATGAGCGACACTTACTGATAAACAGATAGGCACCGTCGCCAATAAACAAAAATTTTTTAAGTAGTTCATGATTAATCGTTCCTAACCTCTGATTAATTTCCGATTTGATTCATGATAGGAGAACCCGATAAAGGTACATTCGGAACAGGCGGAGCAACGTTTTCGGTATTGGCACTGCGGGACGGAATTGCTGGAAGTGCCGAGTTTGATGAGTTCCCCGCAAAGCTTTGAACTTGTGCTGTTTCCTCGGAACTTTGGGTTAGCTCGTCGCCTTGGATAATGTCAAACTTCGGGGTGACAGGCACCATAGGGATTTGCGGCAAATCGGGTACTGGGTTTGCGGGAATAACTGGTGTCGGTTCAGGTTCGCGAACAGGTTGCGGTTTATTAATTGAATCAATCGTGTATTCCATTTCCGCAACGTAAGTCGCTCTCGGATTTGCCGGACGCAACATCATGTAGATTTCGCCGAGCTTCGACGCGGAGATTAATTTCAAGACGTCTTCGGGCGGCAGGGCGAACGTCGCGATTGTCGGGTTGTGAATAGCAGAAGTTGTCCCGCCGCTTTCGTCGACAATGTTAGCACCCGTCATGTCTTGATTGACACTAAGGAGCGGCACGTTTTGCAAAAGAACATTGGTCGTCACGCTGTAATTGCTTTTTTCGACAAGGAGCAAGTCCACTTTATCACCCGGCTTAGCAAAGCCCGCCACGCTCGTTATCTCGTTTACATTTATCGACACGGCGCGGCAGTCAGCAGGAATTGCCCCCACGAAACCTTCTTCTGACCTATCAGCGAAAACTTTTTGAACTGTGAGCACGTCGCCCGCGAAAATTGAAACTTTAACCTGAACATCCTTAACATCGTTAAAGCTAGTTATCACGCCTTCGGGCAACATTTCAATGGGCAGTTCCTTTATCTGGAGCATACTCTCTTGAATCCTCGTACGCGCCGGGATATTCACCTTAGCAACGACAACCGCTTTTGTCTCGATGACCTTTTCTTCTTTCGGCGGCGGCGGTTCAGGATTAATGACAACTTCTTTTCCCGCCATCATGCTCATGCCCGCGTATATCGCCGCAAACATCAATACCGCCGCAATTCCTGCTAGAATCATCAACTGCTTTGGTCGCAGGTCGTTTAACTTGTTTATTATCTTCTGTAACATGACTAAGCCTCTCGTTTACCTAAATAATTTTTGTCTGCTTATCAATTCCTATGACTTATCATGTAACTTTCAGCTAGTATTATATAGCCATTAGTTCGTTTGTCAATTAGAAAATGAATTCGCCGCTTTTGCCGCCGCTCTTTTGTTCAAGATGAATTTCGCCGAGCGTCATGCGTTTATCGATAGCCTTGCACATGTCGTAAATCGTAAGCAGCGCGACGCTCACGGCGTGCAGGGCTTCCATTTCTACACCCGTAGTCCACGTCGTCTTGACTATCGCCACGGCTTTAACGGCATTTTCATCGGACAACATCTCAAAGTTCAAGCTACAATGATTAAGCGGCAAGGGATGACATAAAGGAATAATTGCTGAAGTTTTTTTCGCCGCCATGATTCCCGCGATTCTCGCCACGCCGAGCACGTCACCTTTTTTGGCGGTGCCCGACTCTATCGCGTGATAGACTTCTTCGCTGATAAAAATTTTTCCACTAGCAACGGCAACCCGTTCCGCCAAAACTTTCTTGCTTACGTCGACCATAACGGCATTGCCCGTCGCGTCAAAATGATTTAGTTCCTCGTTCAAACTATCCCTCCTTTGCTGAATTATATCGCCAATGCTGTCCGATTGCCGCCCATTATAAATCGACAAAGTGATTTTTGCATGACGTATAAAAAAATTTCCTCCGCCAGACGCGACGGAGGATTTTGATTATCGTAAAAGATTTCAACACTTAATGCCTGAACCGGGACGAGCATAGAAAAACCAAGTAATGCCAATCGTTATGACCGTGAAGCCGATTAACACATAGAAAGCGGGCGTAACGAGTTCAAAGTTGGAATAAGCCCAGCCAAAAATTTTCGGGATAAGGAACGCGCCATAAGCCGCAATCGCCGCCGTAAAGCCTGTGACTAGCGACGCATGGAACGGATTGTTAAAGATGTAGGGAATCATGCGGAAGGACGCGCCGTTTACAAAACCAGTCGTCAGGAACAGCAAAAGGAACGCCGCAAAGAACATTACAAAGCTATGGGTCTGCAAGCCGAGCAACACGACGATAATCGAGGCAAGCATTAGAATCAGAGAATAAAGCGTGACTTTGGAGCCGCTGTTGAATTTATCAGCAAGCCAGCCGCCGACAGGTCTCATGCCCGCACCGATGAACGGACCTAAGAACGCGCCCCATGCCATACTGACTTCGGGAAACTCGTTCGTCAAAAGGAGCATCAACGCCGCCGAGTAGCCGATGAATTGTCCGAAGCCGCAAGTATAAATCCACGTCATCAGCCACGTATGCTTGTTGCCGAAGATTGACAAAATGCTTTTCGGGCTTTGCTTGGGGAGCGGCAAATTATCCATGAATATCCAGATTAAAACCAGCGTCAAGACGGTCGGCACTGCCCAGGCGTAGCAGACGGATTGGATATAAACTTCTGCGCCGGTCTTAACGTTAATTAATGGGTCGCCGAACAGCCCGCCGAAGCTCATGCCCAGCAAAATTGGAGCCGTCAGATAAATCAGCGACACGCCC
>JAFQZB010000274.1 GCA_017406175.1 Selenomonadaceae bacterium
AGCGAAGTTGCCCCTCCGCGCCCGCCAAGATTTTTCTGTTGCAAAGCAAACAAAATCAACGTTGACTTTAATACTAGTCGCTGATTATCGTTTTTGCAAGTGGGTGAAAAATTATTGTAATGCCCCATCGCGTCCAAAAAAGTTTTATCGAGGTCAGGATTATCCTCTTGGAAGAAATAATCCAAAAAAAGCGAATATCTTCAAGCAAATCAAGACGCTCTTGCCCTTCAAGCGTCTCTAAATCCGAAATGAAGACAAAATTAAATAAAGCAACGAGGGTAGGTCTTTTTGGCTTGCCCTTTTTGCTTTTCTTTTGCCTCGCTTCAAAACAGTTGAACTACATCGCCGGAAGTTTTATCTTTGTTCAGGAAAATATTTTCTTGAATGCCTTTGTTGAAATCTACGCGAATGTAATCAGGATAATCGTTTGCAAGACCTTGCAACAGCGGACGTAAAATTTCTTCGTCAAGACCGAACAAAATCTTTGGACTCAAAGCTTCGCGCTCATCGCTGTCGTCAAGCAAATCAGTCAGCGTGAAACTGTAGAGATTTTCTGAGTGCTCGGCAAATTGATAAAGGCTGTAGAGAATAACGAGCGGTTCGGGATTTTGCCAAGCTGTTCGCATAATTGAAACTACTGCATTGCCTTTAACTTTACAAATGCCTTGCCCCAGCTCATCGCCAATCGGAGAAGCACGCAAAGTATTTTTTAACGACAGTATCGCATTTTTTTTCGTCTGAGGTCGAAGAGAATCTCCTAGCAAATCTATTAAAGCAGAGGTATCAAGCGGTAACCCAAATTCAATATGTTTAACAAAAAAATTTATCAATGCAGAATTATAAGCAACATTTATCCAAAACATTCCCCAAAGCTTTAAATTTTCCGCCCCAAGCGAAATAAATTTATTTAAATTTGCCACAAACTTTCTTTTATTGGCAAGTAATCCGATTTCTTGTCCCCAATTTTCAAAACTTAAAATCATATTTGGACCCATGCGGTCGTTTTCCCAAAAATTTTTCGGATTCTCGAAAAGAATACTTATCCACTCTGAACGCAAACCAAAATTTTGATAACGATTGATTCCCTTAATTTTCATTGCATTAACAGCACCTCCAAAAGCTAAAGAATTAGCCGCAAGACATCCACGTTGTTTATCCAAACATCTGTAACAGTGCTGACAGTTTTTAATCTGCACGTCGTCAGCAACTATCGTTAAAGCACCATACGGGCATTCTATCATGCAATCGCGGCAGTTTCTACAATACGCCGCCTTATTCAAAACATTTTTTAGTTGCGAAAGAAATTTAATCATACGCTTATCAAGCTCCGGCACACGCAGGGAAATAATTTCTTTGTCTGCTTGAATATCGACGTTAAAAATTATCGACTCGCCTTCATAATGCAAAGAAAATTTATTGTCCCCTACTTCAACAAAATCCCCGAGTACCGGCAACCATTTACGCCACGAGTAATTTGCATTCGTGATTATGAAACTTTGCAAATCGCCATCCTTGACTATTTCAATTCTATTTTCACCATTACGAAGAAAAATTCCCCCTAATCGTTTTTTCCAGCCAAGTCCCTTGAAATAATTTTGCCATTGCTCCTCCGTCTCAAAACCTTTGTTAATAGTTCGTTTAACAACGTCGATATAAGGAGACACTTCATCAAAATAATTTTTACTCATTATGCAATCGTACCACTCAGATGACATAGGGCAAAACACACAACCCACTCTTTGAGAGCCATTCCGATAAACTTGATTAAATGGCAAATGTTCTGCAAATAAATACAAAAAAATTTCAGCCGTAGTCCATTTAAAAATCGGATAAAAATTTATTTGCGCAGGGTGCTTGCGACTCACGGAAATATCGTCATAGGTAGCACGTTGCGCACTTTCCTCTTTACGCACGCCAATAAAAGCCATTACTCGAAAATTTTTTATGTCCGCAACGGAACAACGATGGTGGTCAGCTATAATCTCCTTGACCTTAACGAGTGAAGGTCCCGATTTATGAACCGGACAACACCATCGGATTTTACTGGCAGGTGGTCCCATAAATTGCCAAGAGTCAAGCGCGTCGAAAGGTGCGCGAGCCTTATGCCATTTCAAATCGGAAAAAATTTTCTTAGTCTCCTCGACGGTCTTATAAGTGTCGCTGAGTTCCATCGTCGTATCGCCGAAGATAACTTCAAACGAATCATGCGGCAACGCTCGATGAACCAAATCCAACATTACCATTGAATCTTTGCCACCACTGAAAGCTACATAAAACAGGTCGACTTTATTTTTATAAGCTTTGAACGTGCCGTAAATTTCCTTAAGCGTACGCTGAATCATACCGTTCATCAAATTTTCGTTTTTGGCAATCATGGTTTTTATATCGACAGGCAACAAGGATAAATTCGGCGTAACATTCTTGAGCGCGGGCAAATCAAACAAATTCCCGCCCTGTGTTTCGGCTACAAGTTCACCGCGATAAAAATAGCGACGACCTTCAGCCCAACAAAGCGGTTCTTTTAATTTCGGAAACTGCCATCCAAAATTTTTATCCAGTCCGAGAAATTCTAGCTCTTCAAAAAAGACGGGACGAACTTCTTTAGCTAATCCTTCAATTTTTGGCGTAAGATTATAACCGCCGGTGTCTTTGTTCCATTCATAAGAATACATTAAAATCACCAATAAGATTTATTCGCCTAAAATTTCAGATGCCCTGCCGCCTTCCAAAAATTTCGGGAGCTTTTTATTGCACAAGCCTTGTTCCTTAAGCCAATTAAAAATTTCCTTCTCGGAACGAAAAGGCTCTTTGCCATGCTCAGCGATTAAAATTTTCTTCAGAAATGATTGGTAATCGTCCTCAGCAAATTCTTCCGACAAAAAAACAGTCGACGAAAAATTCGCTGACGTTGACGGGATTTTTAAACTGTAAAGGGTGTCATCGGCGAGCGACACCACGCTTTCCAACAAAAAACTATTCCACAAAGTTTCAAGTTGCGGCAACCATTCATAATCCTCAAAGGTTTGAGCCGCTTGCCAACCGCCATTTCGTTCAATATCTGACTGAATACTTTCTACGACAGCAGAAATAATTTCATCTGTAACGCCGATTGATTCGGGACGCATTAAAGTAAATTCGTCAACGCGAACAAAATCTGGATGCAAACTATCAATTAGATAAGTCCTCGCAACGTAATGAATACCGTTTTCCTCACAAATACCGATGAGATCTTCAATTTCAATCTCTTCCATGCTCTCTAAAAGATGAAGCAAAACTTTTTTGTTGTTAATATCTTTGAT
>JAFQZB010000275.1 GCA_017406175.1 Selenomonadaceae bacterium
CAAGCAGGGACTCGGCATCGCTCAAGCTGTTGCAAATGTACATCAACCGACTTATCACACGCAACACCGAAAATTTGCACAACGGCTCCTCAAACACTCGCGACATCAAAATTTTAAACCAGACCTTCACTGATTCTTTTTTGCGTCCGGCTTTCATCAATGCTTCTGCCCAATCTTCTAAATGTATTTCTCTAAGGTTAAATTCATCGGGCAGATTTAAATACTCTTCGCGCATAACCGCTTCATCTTCATAACGTCCCATTTTATTATAGAGTTCAGCCAGTGAAAAAATAACCGAGCTACAACGCCCATTATATTCTTTTTCATCTATAAATTCCTCATTGCCGTTCTTCACAAAAACATCGTACATTCTCTGCCAGATTTTCAACGACTCGGAATAATTTTCATCATATTCATCTGCCAAATCATGCATCGCCGTAAAACTTTCTGAACTCTTCTCGCCGTATTTGGTAACAGCATTAATCACCAAAACTCTCAAGAACTCCAACACCTTAGCTGTCATCTCGACTGATTCTTCATCATGACCTAATTTCTTAAACCCTTTCGCAACAAGTTTCATCGCCCTTATAATGTATTCGTCATTGCCCGATTTCTCACTAACTGCCAAAAATTTCTCTGCATACTTCAAACCGCGTTCATAAAATTCTCTACTCTGACAATCTGACGTTGCTATCTCGTCGTAATAAACACATGCTAATTTATACATGTCCCAAAGTGCCCGTTCTGACAGCTCGCCATATTCCTGAATTGTTTCTGCTAACTCTCGTTCGTAATCGGTAATAATCTTCTCGGTATATATCGGAACATCTTTCTTGCGGTCATTCTTAATCAACACTGCTACCATATATTCATAAAAACGGTTTCTATCCCTATACGTTTCAAGCCCGTTATCCTTAAAAAAATAAATTTCAAATGCCAATCTTTCAAATTCCTCCAACGGAATCTCTTGCACTATCATAGTCTTTCACTCCTAACTTTTTCAAGCGTGATTTCGCAAGATTTATAACTAAATCGTCTTCACTACCAATTTCATATTCGCCGCCAACATGTTTGCCGTCAGGACTATACGACACAAATCTTTCCTTGCGTTTTGCCGGTGCATTATAATTTTTCTCCGCCAGCATCCTGTAATATTTTACGGCATTGTCCTTGTCACCCGCTTTTTCATACAGCTCTGCTATACTGAAAATCGACCACGCAATATTTTCACCTGTCATTTCTCTTTTGTACTGCTCAATAGCCTCAGCAAAATTACCTTCGGCTTCGTATATCTCCCTGAGAGCATCTGAATCTCCTATTAACTTAAAATACTCTATCGCCTTGGCTGTATCCTTATTCAATTTCATTCCTTCAAATTCTTCACTGAAAGCTTCGCGCTCATATTTTTCGCCGTCTCGGTACATTCGCGCTATCTTCCGAACTTCATATCTGTCATCTGTTTTATATGTCTCGTGATATTTTGAATACCATCTGCCAGCCTCCTCTAAATCTCCGGCTTTGCGATATATCTCACCTACGTAAAACCAGTGACCGCCTTTGGAATAATAATGTATTGCTTTTTCTAAACTTTGCTCGACTGCTTCTCCTTCAAGATAACTGCTTGCTAACACACACCAGTTTTTTGCCTTATCAAAATATTCTATTGCCTTTGACAAATCTTGCTTGACTCCATACCCATAAAGATAATATTGTCCCAAGTCATAATTCGCGTCCATTCGACCATACCTTATCGCATTTTTGAAATATCTCATTGCTATCCCAAAATAATGACGCGCAAATTCATCATTGTAACTTGTATACAGCGAACCTTTCTTTTCATTGTATCTAATTTGAAACAGTGCATTGATTGTATAGTTGTGACCCATTTCATATTCATCATCAGCCACTTCAGGCAACTTGTCCTTAATTCTTTCATACCAACGCGACGCTTCCTTCCGATTTTTATGCACGCCTTCACCATCTCGATAACGGATATACATCTCTATCATAGCTCTTTCATTGCCCAGCATCGCTGCTTGCTTGTACAAATTAAATGCCTTGCCTTCATCATATTCAACTCCATCACCCAGCATATACAGCTTCGCTAAATTTGTCATCGCCGAAACATTTTTAAATTCAACTGCCAGCTTGAAACATTCTACCGCTTTTGTCACATCACACTCAACCGCCCTGCCTTCATAGAGAATCCTGCCTATTGCATTTAGTAAATCTGAATCACGAACTCTTATTGCATAGTCCAGCCACATAGGTATATTTGACTCTATGTAAGCACAATTTCTGTCGCCATACACTTCATCCCAAATACTTGCTGATATGAAAATGCACTCGCAGGTGTCATTCTCAAAATCTTTCTTGTTATGCTCAAGTATCCTCTCGGCTTCAAAATTATCTCCTATGTGACCGACTACCAACTTCCTCAAACTCTTCAGTGAATCTTGAAATTTTTTCTTGTCGCTGTCTACTTTGTTTGTTTCCTTGAAACTCCTATTACGCAATTTTGCCATGCCTTATGCCTCCAAATCCTTTTTCCAAGCACCTTAACAGACTGAATTATAATTCGTACTCCTTTATGTAAAAAGCCACCAATACTTTATCCTCTAAACAAAAAATGGTATTCCCTATTCTCCAATCACGGAAATTTGTATTCGCAATCATTTCGTCAATCTGCTTCAAAATTTTACCCTCCTCTTTATCATATTTTTCATGGTCAAAATCATAATGGAAATAATCAAACCAAATATGCACAAAAACTTTCCGTGCTTTAAAACTCTGTACAAATTCTTTCAATCTCATATTATCGCCATCTGGCTCGAACTTAAAATACTCAATGCGAATTTTTCTATATTTTCTAAGCATATTTATATCATCGAAGTCAAATTTCAGCCGTCTGTCAAATCTGTAGATAAAATCCTCGTAAAACGACTGAAGGTCACTTGTCCTTATGTTGACATCGGCTCCGATCGTCCCTATGGAATCATCTTGCGACACTGAAATTGTAATAACGTGAGGATAACGGTCGCCGTACTTCCTTGCAATTCTAATCAACTTTTTATATTTCCATAAATTTTGGAGGTCGGGTTCAACTATCAAAAATAAAAAATCAATGCCACCTTTTATGGCTAGTTTCATATCCGAATCTGTTTTTAAATCCTTAATATCGTCGTAAGCAATGCATTTGTTAATTTTGCCAGTAAAATGTTTTTTGCCGGTCGCCACAATCTTCAAATTCAACACTTCATATAAATGAAATCTGAACGTACGGAAAAGCACATCTCTCAACTGCAAATCTTCTCCGACCCAATTTATCCTGCTGTTGTATACACCGCCGAATTGATGCTCAAAGTACTCGCTACCATAAAAAAAGTCCACAACCGTTTTAAATTCGACTTCGCCGTAATTCACCGAATCGGCAATGGCTTTTATAATCTTATAGCAAATTTCATCCTGATTCGTACTGTAAGGTATCGCCATCGTCGAATGAGCTTTATTAAATGTATATCTCCGAGCGTGCCGCTCAAATTTCTCTCGCACTATCACCAATATCAAATCAACTTTACTACTATCAGCGATTCTAGATATTTCATCTGCTATAATTTCATTCGTCACTATGAACAGCAAATTTACTCCTGCGACTTCGTGAACTATTTCCTCTTCATCGCTCAGCTTTGTAGCGTCGCACAAGTCTACACCCGCTATTTGATTCTTCTCAAGAAAAGACAAAAACTTTCGGTCAGTAATTACTTTTATTGAAGTCATTTTTACCACCTGTTCATTTAATCTATGAACGACAGAAGTTTTTCTTTCATGCCGTACAAGCAGTTCATTACTGATTCTTTTTCTGCGTCAGAATATCTGTTTTGCTCTATCACTTCTCCGCAATTAAGCAAAAATACCAGTCTCTTATTTTTACGCTGATTAGCTACAATTACTCTTACTTCTTCCTTTCCTTTATAATCAAATCTTTCTGACAATATTACTTGAGTTGATTTTTTACTTAAAATATCATTATCAAAATTAAAACTGGAAAAATCATATATCTTCATTTTTATCAGTCTCCTTAAATTTTAAATCACACGCAACCCCACTCATAATCAAATATTTTCCTATAATAGCCGTAATTACCAATGTCATCCTTATCCGTTCTTTTAGTCCGCCTCCTAATAAGTCTATTAAGTTCCCTTCTAAATTCTGGGCACTTATTGGAAAATTTTTTATAATGTGTACCACTATCACAACTATAACCTACGCCGCCCATTATTCCCCATGGACTGCTAAAGCCATGCCAACAGCAGACACATTCCCAACAAACCGAACTGCGCATATATCCTGATGAAGATTTTTGCTTTGCTATCGGACAAACTTTTACATAACCCAATTTACAAGTTTTTCCCATTGTGCACAGATGCCAATGTCGACTATTCTCCCATTGCTTGCGTTTATGGGAATTCCCTGTGCTTTTCGGTTTTTCCTGCACAATCAGCAATTTGGCAATCGTCGCGTCCAGTTCTTCTTGCGTCATAATCTTTTCTCCTGTTAAATCATTCCACTCTGGTGGAATAAATTACTCATTCAGGATTTTATTAAATGCACTGTAGTTTTTGCCGGTGTCTCTCGGAGAACAGTAAATCGCAAACACTATCTCTTGAAAATAGCCGTTGAATTTTTTCACTGCCTCTTTATAAGACTCTGCCACTACATATGGATTATTTTGAAATGCTCCACATCCAAATGCGCCACCTACAAAAATATCTGCTCCATGATAAGCGACAACCATCAAGATTTTTTCGGCTCGCCTCAAATGTATCTCATACAGCTCATCTTCCGAGACCTTAAGCGGTTTCGAGTTACCCGCATTCATAAAATTATTTGGATTGGCTCGTAAATTTGGTGCCGTACAAGTCAGCACGTCTACTTTTATTCTTTTACTCGACGGCATTACCTCCGGAAAATTCACATCAGACTTTAACATTACAATGTTCGGCGAATAAATGATTCGGTCAGTATATCTTGAGTCTCGACGCGCACGATGATACTCATAAAATTTTTTCCAATTAGCTTCCGTGTTCAAAACCGGATACAACGTCGAGCACCGGCATAATGATTCCTCCTGCGCCTTACTTCCTTTCTTTACGCCGCCGCCGACATTCGTCGCTGAGGCAAAATTCATTACAACTATCTTCGCATCAGGATATTTTTTCTTGTAATACTGCGCTGTTTCCAACGTCCGATACTTATTGACCGAAATCGTTGTGTCAGCATACCTCGGACGCGGCAACTTGGGATTATCACTCTCGATATAAATAACAGACCCGCTTATTGACTCTTCAATCGATTGCTTGAGCTGCTCCTCATTTCTGCACAGACTCAAAGTATCCTCAAAAATTCTTACCAATCTGTCTCTGTCATTGCTGTAGTAATTCATTTTTCCACTCTCCTGTTCAAGACTTCTTTTGCTTTCCTCTGCCATTTTTGATATTTCTGCTTGTATTTATTTTTCTGCTTGGGATTTTTCTCCGAACTACTAAGTTTCCTGTAGATGTCGGCGAGAACATTTATATCATCAGCAACTTGCTGAACTACCCCGCCATAAATTTCCACTACCTCATCAAGGCGTTTTCCAAAGAAATCTGCGACCTTCTTTATTTCTTCTGATTCGTAGTCATAGCTTGCCAATTTAAGCTGATAGTGCACCGACCGCATTTTGTAATAATTCGCATCGTGATGTTCAAACTCTATTTCTTCGCCCTCATATTCAACACTTACAGAGCCTTCTTCATAATCTTCTTCATTTTCCTCTGCATACTCGCTCAACGATTCAGTCAACTTGCTTAACGTATTTTCTAGCGCATCGCCTTCGACCGATTCCGGCACTCCCTCTTTTAGAGAATCTTCATAAATTTGCTCGTTCAACTCAACCAGATACTTCAATATTTTCCTCGAACAATCACTACCCATTATGTCTGCCACTATCGAAATCATTTCCAGATGTATGCTGATATTTACCGGCGACTCACGACACGCTTGCCCAAAATCCAACACTGCTTGCGCCGCTTTTTCTTTGTCACTGCCGTACAATTTGATTATCTCTTCGTTCGGTGTGTCCATAAAATATTTCGCGACTTGCTTCGTCTCCTGAAAAGGACTGCAAAACGGACATCTGCAAAATTGCTCTTCTGCTGTGTTAAAATATTTTACAATGTAGCTCGCGGCTTTCGGTATATTTCCCTCTTCCAAATAAATTTCGATAGCCTTATGGCAACATGACGAATCCTTCTCCGCATTGTCTTCATAAATTTCCAGAGCTTTCAATTTATCTTGAGAAACATATTCTCCAAACTCATACATCCGCGCTATCCAATATCTGGCGTCCTTAAAGCCGCGTCTGTCTAGTTCCTGAAATAATTCAAACGCTCGCTTCTTATCTTCCAAACTCTTATCACAATGCGGCGAATAATCTTCATCTGCATAATAAATTTTCGCCAAACTATGTATCGCCTCTAATTCTGCATCAAATCTTTCATCGTCACGTTCATAAAACCCTGAATTTCGCTCAAAATATTTCCGCAACCAATACAACGCCTTCGATTCATCTTTGGGAACAAGCTCGCCCTTAAGATAAATTTTTGCCAGCTCATCCATCGAACGAGAATTCCCTGCTTCTGCTGAACTTTTAAACCACTTCAGTGCCTCGCTCAAATTTTCCTCAACACCCTCGCCATTCCAGTACATAACTGCAATATCATAACCATAACGCAGATTCTTTTCCGCTAATTTTCTGTACAGCTCAAATGCCTTAAGCTTATTCCCTCTTGTATCCGGCATTGAAAAATAATATATCTCCGCCAATTCTTTTAACGCACTAATATCGGTGTCTGTTTCTGAATCATGCATTAAACTATCAATTAAAGAATAATTGCCCGCGCTTTTTTTCAGCCACTCAAATGCTTCCGCTTCATTAGCCTGATACTTTATGAGACAGGTAGCAAGCTCTTTAGTTCGATTATAATTGCCCAACTCGGCGGCTCGCTTATACCATTGAATTGCCTCACCGATATTTTTTCCCGTTCCTATGCCTTTAAGCAAACAATCTGCCAGTTCATTCATCGACGACGGATCTCCAAGTTCTGCTCCGCATCGATACCATTTAGTAGCTTTCGCTTTATCTTTCTCAACTCCGCGACCATATTGATATATACAGCCGATTTCGCTTATTGCCTCAATACTTCCGGCTTCCAGTGCTTTAAAAAGATACCGTATTGCCTTTCCATAATCTTTATCTTCTTCACCAAAGCCATACAAATAATCTTTTCCCTTTTCGAGCATTTCTTCCGCAGTCATCTTTTTCTCTCCTTGAGTCTAAATTTTAATCCATCATAAATCCTAACTGGATTGCCGCGTTCAAGTTGATAATGTTCGTGCCATGCCTCTCGCTCTGCCTTTTGATTCGATTCGGCTTGTCTTTGTTTCAAAAGTTCTTTGAGCTTTTTCTCGGCTATTCTTCTGTTCGCTTGCTGAGTTCGTTCCTCCATAGCTGTGACAATAATCCCTGTCGGAAGGTGAATCAATCGGACTCCTGTCTCAACTTTATTAACATTCTGTCCACCCTTGCCACCACAATGAAAATATTCCACTTTATATTCCGCATCGGCATTTATATTCTCTGCTTCCAACAAGATACTGACATCTACATACCAATTCTTCCGCTTATGATTCGGGCGAAACGGACTACGACATATCCATTGCACTGTTCCTTCTAATTTCCTAAGCTCTGATTCATGCTCGTTATTTTTTTCTTCCAGTACGATTGAACTGTAGCAATTTTCCGCCCGCGCAGGTACTGATTTTTTTACCTCAAGTCCTGCAAATTCTTCTTGCAGTGCCTTCGATAATAATCCTACTGCCAATTCACATTCTATCGGTCCTTGTCCTGAACTTATTTGTATTTTCATCGCGTCCCCTTCAATCCCATAAATGCTGAAAATATTTTGCGAACAAATCTATACCCTCTTGAATTTTTTCTCTGTATTTGTCTTCTGCATCCCATATTTCTTGCGGAGTTTTCTCACCATTAAATTTCACTGCATGTAAGCCGTCTTCGTTCGGCTCTTTCGTGATTTCCATTGGTTTTATACCTTTTTCAAGCAAAGACCAAAATTGTTCGTCATGCCATTTACTGAACGGACTATCAGGACAATCATCACGTAGTTGTTCAAACGACCACAACATCTTTTCTATTGTTCCGCGCCACGTCCTCATTTCTGTTGATTGCTCGGCATTACCATCGAAACGAGGCAGTTGTTCACGCACCGCTATCATATTCTTGACTTCATGACTTAACTCTTCATAAAATTCTTTGTTCTCTTTAATTTCCGAGTTCCCTTCAGTCATTTCCTCTTCTACATCTGAAAATTCTTGCGGCATTCCATACAATTTGTAGCTCAAAAATTCTTTCAAGCCTGCCGCTATGTACACCGAAAATGTATGAAACAAATTCCATCGTTCCACTGATGTAAAATGCGGCACATTCGGCAACTTTAATTTCTTTTTAGCCTGAAGTTTTTTTCTCTGCCTGTTATTCATAAAAAATCCTCCTTCAACAACCTTTACAATTATCGAACAGAACGTCCAACTCTCTTTTCAATAAGATTTTAACAGCCTTGAAACATACAAGATTTTATTTCTTCAAACTCCTGCACTAATTCTTTCGGTATTTCTAATCTGTCAAAAGATTGATTGCAGATGAAATAATACCCTTCAAGTGCCTCAACATACATTTCCGTTTCCCAAGAGCATTCTTGCAATTCGATAAACCAATCGGACATCACTTTATTGATGTCATCTAAAAATTTTACGCCTTTTATTGAACAAGTCCTCAACGCTTTAATGTCCAATGTTATGATTTGGCAAAATTTACATTCCTGAAACTTGATTGACCTCAAATCTATGTATTCTTTTTCAACATAAATTGAAATGTCTTCTGAAAAGCAACTGTTATTATCGAAAAACATTCCGTTACCCCACAAGTAATTATAGGCAATTTTTCCTGTGATAACGGCTTCCTTTTTACTCAGACTTTTAACGATAAAATTCTGAAACTCTTCAACTTTACTGTATAAAGGCTTATGCTTTTTGTGATGTCTGTTTTTCACCTGAAACCTCGCAAATTTTATTTTTCAATACTTCCGGCTTTGAAATTGTAAACCGGTCGAAGAACTTTCTCTATTTCAACCGTATCGGTTATTGCCTCCGCAATGTCATTAAGTCCCCTGTAAGCAAACGGCGATTCGTCCAGTGTGTCCTTCGTTATGCTCGTCGAATAGATTCCCTTCATCGCTGTTTTGAATTCCGACAAGGTATGATGATTCTTTACCTCTGTTCGTTTCAAAATTCGACCTGCTCCGTGCGGTGCCGAATAGTTCCAATCTGCATTTCCCTTACCTCTTCCGACAATTACGCCGTCACGTATGTTTATTGGAATTATTACTACTTCACCCTTCTGAGCTGAAATTGCTCCTTTCCTCAAAATTGGCGTTTCCGTTCTGAAATCAACATAGTTATGAACGCAGTCAACGACTTCCTCTATCTTCCACTTCATTATCTTGCTGACTTCTTCAATCATTATCCGCCTGTTCAAGCAAGCATATTTTTGCACGACTTGCAAATCATGCAAATACTCTGTCATCAGCTCTCCTGTCAAGTACGTCAGCTCGTAAGGAATAATTTCGCCACGAGCTTTTAATTTCTTCTGTCCTTCTGCCAAATAGTATTCGGTTATCTCTTTTCCCAGATGTCGACTGCCGGAATGCACATTCACATAATAATTTCCTGCGTCGTCTACATCTATCTCGAAATAATGATTTCCATATCCGAGCGTTCCTAAACTTTGCAACGCTCTTTGTTTGTTTATGTGCCCCTCCGCAAGCAATTCCTTGAAGTCAAAACTTGCCGCCATTGGATAAATTTTGCTCCTGACCCCCTTATCCGTAGATATATTTTCTCGAATTGCTTTATCAATTTTCTGATATTCGGGGCGGAACTTTTTCAACCTCGCTATCGTAACTCCGCAACCAATGTCTATTCCGACCAAGCACGGCATTATTCTTTCTCCGACTGTCATCGTCAATCCAACTGTACTAACTTTTGAAGGATGAACGTCCGGCATAATTCGGATTTTCGATTCCCGCGAGACTTCATTGTCACACAACAATTTTATCTGAGCTAAGGCATATTCGTCGACTGAATTTTTTTCATCGGACACTGCATAAATTATTGCCTCGCCAACTTTGCCCTCAATCTTTAATTTCCTCATTGAACTTTCTCCCAACGAAATCAACAATACTTTTCGCGAATTTTATTTTCCTCATCGCTTACTCTCTGGCTTTCAGAAATTTCTCCTGCCTCTTTCAACATTTCTGACAAACGCCTCATCATAATTGAAAGATATTCGGAGGCATCCTCCGGCTCCGCTTCTCGAAGGAGCCTTACCAATTCCCTTTGCCATTTCAATGCCTCTGCTTTTCGTTCTTCAAACTCATTAAGTATACGAGCATATTCTTCCATCGCATTAGTGTAGCTGTATACTCCACACTCGCCACTGTCATATTTCGTCTTTACAAGAAAAAATATCTGCTCATATAAAGCCAACTGCTCTTCTTTTACTCTCAAATGATATGCCAAAGAACTCACTACATTAAGCGTTCGCCAATCTTCTACGCCATATTTATCTTTGACATATTTTAACTTTCCCTTCAGAAAATCGGTGTATCTCTCGCGTGACTTTATTCCACGTTCTTCCAATAATGAATCCAACCGAACTTTCGCTGTTTCATACTCATCCGAATACAGACCACAAATTCTTTCTGCTTCCGATACCAACTGCTTTCTTACCTCTATCGCTCTGTCATACTTTTCATCCTCTAAAAAGAGGTCAATTAACTCTTCCATATAGTACAATTTTTTCTTTTTGCTACCAAGAATTTTGATTTGATTTTCAAGAAATTGCTGTTGTTTCTCTTTCGCGACGTTATACATCATCTCCGCCTCATATACTTGTCCGAGTTTCTTCATGACTTGAATTAATAGTTTAAGCGCGTCAAATGTTGCCGTATGATTTTCACCCAGATTCTTTCGTTGATAATTAAAGACTATTCGGCGCAATTCATACTCTTGTTTATATTCCTCTTCATTCTGATACTCCTGTGCCAAAGCCTCCATATCAGAAATTGTGCCGTCCGTTTGCTCTATAGATTTTAATATATGAGCAACTTCATCGAGATATTTTTTTCTATCCTTACATGAACTTAACGACCAAAATGCATCCGCCGTTTCTTTCGAGTAATGTCCAAAATGCTCTTCACTATACTTTAGCATTTCATACCGTACTTTGTTCGCTTCTTTTTGCATTCCATACTCAAGAGACAAGAAAGCCTCATAAGTACCCATTTCGTTAAATACAAGATGCGGCTCGTCTTTGAAATATTTCTTAACGAAATACAAAATTTTTCGGTGAAGTTGTAAGGATTCGTTAGAGTGGTTCAAGTTCAATAACGCCGACAACATTGAAACCAACGTCCGATAAATTAATCTATTAATCAAATCTGTGTCCGGCGCAGTCATTCTACAGAGTACGAGCTTTTGATATAACGTTTTGCCAAAAGACAAATGCTCACCATACGTCTTATTTTTGTCGTGCAGAAACTGCTCCACCTCAAAATACATATACGGCAAGCTGTCTGGCACAACTTCGAGCGTAAAATACTTTTCAAGAAATATCTGATAAACAGCCGTGTCGTCAGTTAATGAATAAATTTTATCATACTGCCGTATTAATTCATGAACATCATTTATTGTCGCGACAATCTGCTCGCAATATCTTTTGAGTTTTGCGCTTCGCCTTTCGCAAAATTCATCATATTCCTCCATGTCCTCAGCATGACGACTGATTCCACTCTCATTAAACAGCTCGCGCAGTTCTTCATACATTACGTCTTCCATTCTTTAACCTCCAAAAAAACAACCGGAAAGAAATCTTCTACTACCAATTATAACCACTCCAAAGTACAAAATTTTGCACAAAAAATTGGCTCTCAATCTTCGTCCTCTATGAAGATTATCATCGCCGATACTATTTCTCCTATATCATTTATTCCTACAAAGACCTCATATTCTCCATCTCCGCAACCTGAACTTGAAACTACTCCTCTGTTATGTACAATCCCACCCTCTTGTTTGGAGAGAACCAGATGACACGCAAGTCCATACAAAGTCGTCAAATCATCAAAATCTCCGCCTTGATTTTCTGCATAATACTCTTTGTCAAAAAATCCTGCTTGACCACTATCCACTCCTATCTTTCCTGTAAAAATACTCGGCTCACTGTGAAGATAATCTTCATGCCTTATAGTCAAACTTTCAATATCATGATAAATTCTCGCAATCTTCATGGTCACAATATATTTACCATTTACGGCATCTTTCAAAGTCAACACACAACTATTGTCGTTTTCATCATACTCGTAGCACGGGTCGGAAATGTAAATTTCATTTGACAATACCTCGAAACTTCCAAGCGTTACTTCTTTTGATTTATACATCTTCCATTCCTCCAAAAAATTTTTTTCAAAACCAAGATGCACCTGCAGATTCATTTCCCTCTATGTTTCTATCAACAATACCGAGACATTGTTTTATATTCCTTCGGCGACGACTCTTTATCGCACAACGAATCACTTCAAAATTTATCTTCTTGAAATTTTCGTCACGGTATCTGTCCTTAACGTCACCGAACCAAATATCCGCTATGTGATAATATCATTCACATCCAAAACTTTCTTTTTTCTTATAAGCCTTTATTGCCTCCAATGCGTATACCGGCGTGAAATATCCTTCCGATTGAGCTATCAGTGCCGCTATTATATGGCGATATCTCCTCAGCTCTTTCTTTTGAAATTCATAAATCATACATTACCTCCTATTCCTACTTCATGGTGAAGACTTACTCTTCTGGCATTCCATACACAAACATTTTCCATACTTTTGAAACGAAAATTCTGCTACTTTATCTGTTATCTTTGCTCCACAATCGTAGCATCTGTAACCTCCCTTTGGCATTGGTGGTTTTTTTATTCCACTTGAGCTTCCTTTCAGAATTGGTTGAGGATTGTCTGTTTTAACTTCAACCTTACCTCGTGGAGAAACATCTGATTTATCTGCACTCATGTTCTCATCTGTCTTTTCATCTGCCTCAGGATCGTCGCCCGTTGCCATTGCCAACGACAGCATATATGCATATTTCAAAGCCGCTGTTTGCGCTTTCATCACTGCCTTATCCGTTGCATCTTGTCCAGAACCAAATCCTCGAAAGATTGCTGTCTCCCCACTATCTTTATCTACCAACGTGACTTCAATTTTTACTGTCACCAAATGCTCAACTGTTCCTTTTGCCGTTGTGACTGCTTCATCCTTTATTATCTCCGGAACCACTATCGTCGCTATTCCTTGCTTTGTAAATGCCGCATTCACTTTTTCCAACACATCTGCCGACGTTGCATATTTATACTTATGAAACGTATTTATCCCATTTCTCATCACATATTTACAAAGCTTCATTGCCTCTATCAATTTCACTGCCAGCTTTTGCATTCAGTTCACTCCTTCTGCTCCAAAGTTCTCTACAAAATTTTTTGCTGTCTTGAATATCAGAACTTCGTAATCATCCTGCCATTTAAGAAAAATTTTGTCTTCTTCGGGCGTCATCGCTCCCTTTATCTTTTCATTTACAAACTTTGTTATCTCAACGTAATGATTCAGCAAAAGCCTCAACTCATTGGCTATACTATCGTTCATTTGTTACCCTCCGATACTTAAATATTATCCTGCTTGACTTTCAGAGCTACTAACCGGTTCTGAAATATTTTCCTTTTCAGACATCAACCTTCTTGCATACGGACAATTTTCTCGTGCCGCGCAGTAGTCCAAACACTTCCTATCATTCCAGCGTTCTCGTGGCGTACATATTGGCGGCAATTCTTTTGTTTCCATTGCCTCTCTTAACATTTCCGCCTTTTTGGAAAAATATAGCTTAAGCCAATGGTCGCTGATTTTATTTATCTCTATCAGATAAGATTTTTCCGTTATCCCCCTCTCTGTTGCTGTCTTTAAATTGCTATCTCGGCAAATCGCCTGTATCACCATTCGACGTACCGGATACCCTTCTTTTTCCAAGAGCCGCCTGTAATAATTCAACTGAATTGCCCAGTCAAATATTTCTTTGATTCCGTCATAGCGAAATTCTTTTTTTGTTTTTGGCTGTCCTTTCTTCAAGCCGGTTTTATAAACTTCACCTGTTTCAACATCTACCTTATAAATTCCCAATGCCTTCATCAGTTTGTATGAGTTCGTGACCTTCAAATCACCCAGAATGCCGTCACCCTCATCGAGCAGATTCCCATACAAATCCAAGCGTCCGCTTGTTATTCCATCTTCCAATCTTACTTCGCTCAAAATTCCTTCAGCATTCTTCTCGTGAATTGAATGAATTGCTTGCCCTTGCAATGAGTACAATACCGAAAATGGGTCTACTGCATATTCTGTCATTTTCTTTAAATATGTTTCTCGAACTCCTGCTATCAATTCTGTCACTGACGGTTGTCTAATTTTCCTATCCAGCGACTTTGCTATTGCTCTCAATGTCGGCAGGAACATGCATCTTTTACCTTGCTTACACTTCTTCAAACAATCTTCAACATTTACCTTATCTCCATTCGGACAAATGAATTGTGTTGCTGGCATTATTATTTCCTCCTGTTTTATTCCCTCAATTTTCGATAACATTATATTACAATGGTTACATTTTGTCAACTCTTTTTTAGATTATAAGTTTTTCGTTACATTGAGCAATCTTTTCATTTGCTCAGTCTACCTTAAAAATCAAAAGGCTATTCTCCTCGTATCATGTACAACGAAATAGTCTGTTCCTCTGCTAAGAATAAGCGTGTTCCCCTGTTCCCCTTTTTTGTTCCACTTTGAAGAGTTTTGTTCCCCTTTTTGTTCCCCTCTAAATGGCGTCAAAACGCCTTGTTCCCCTTGTTCCCCTTGTTCCCCCAAAAAAATAAACGCTATAAAAAATTTCCTGATGAAGAGAAATCTCCAATGAGAATTAAAATTCTCTAGCAGCATACAACAATAGAGGAACAAGGGGAACACACTTTCATATATATATATATATGGCGTTATAACGCCATTTTTCGTAAAAAAAAGTGTTCCCCTCAGAGAGGAACACAAGGGGAACATAGAGGAACAAATAGAGGAACAAAAAAGTGGACAATCTGAGCATGTCCACTTCGTATTAGACAATGTTATTCTAACAAAAAAGATTTGATTTATTTTTTTTCCTATGGTAAACTTCACAAGGAAAGCAAAAAGGCTCCGCAGTGTCCCAAAAACACTGCAGAGCGATTCTCGTGAACTGCCAAATTCACTAGAAACCCCAAAGGCTCTTTGCAGCCAGCCGTAGTTGGTTGTAAGTATTATAGCCGAAGAATGTACATACTACAAGAAAAAAATTTTAGGGAATATAGATAGGAAGGCGGCATTCACGAGAAGTGGATGTCGTCTTTTCTCGTTTATCCAAGGAGGTTAGTATGGAGAAAATTTATTCGACTGAAGATATTGCGGATGACGACAAAAAAAATTCCGCTGACCTTGCGACGAGCGGCGAAAACAAAACTATTTCAAATAATACCAGAACAAATTATATCAAAGCCGTAAACTTTTCGCAACAGCTAGAAAACTTACCGGAAGAACTTTTTTCAAGCAAGCGGTTCTTTCCTGTCGGAATCGATAAGATACCGCATCTTAAGAATTGGAGCAATCCTGCCAATCAAAGTTTTTGTACAGAAACTCAAGAAATCGCTGGATTTGATACTTGCGGACATGGCGTTGGAGATGATTATTTGTTCCTTGACTTCGACCACGTACTCGATGATAACGGCGAGTTTACTAATCCGCTTGCTGAGAAATGGTATAACATGATTCATTCTGAAGCATTTGGTTTCTACACGGGCTGTTATTGTGAACGTTCAATTTCTGGACGCGGACTTCATATCTTCGCAAAACCGACCAAAAATAAGTTTCCGGCTATTAATGGCGGTGACAAAGGTAGTATTTATTTTACAAATGACAAGAAGAATGGAGCTAAGATTGAAGTTTTTTATCAGTCTTCAGGTCGATATTGTCTCGTTACTGGTAAAGTTTTTAACTGCAAGCCTAAAGCCTCTATTCCGGTAGGAGATGAGGCTGACGACCTTTTTCAAAGTATTATTGATGCGTTACCGAGAACAGAGGAACATTCGGAACAAGTGGAACAGGGGAACGAGGGGAACAATCTCGCTGAAATTCGCAAAATCCTTGAGCTAATGCCTGCAGAGAAACTTGTTCGCAATGATTGGGCGACAGTCGGAATGATTTTGAAGTACGAGGGATTGTCGTTTGAAATTTTTGATTCTTGGAGCGCAAAAGATAAGAGCGTAGATGCTCATGGTAAAACTCGTTATAACCAAAAAGATTGTAAGTATCAATGGGATTCATTTAAGACAGCAGAGGAAATATCAAATGGCGCGACGATGGGGACGCTTGTGTTTATGGCAAAAAAGTTCGGCTATAAACCGCCTCACCGCTGTGCAGATGAAAAAGTTCGTACACGTGACAAAATTTCCGATTGTCCTGTCAACCTTTCTTTACCGAACAATTTTATATTTAACAAACATGGCATAACCCTCGTTATTCCACCAAAGAAAGAAACTGACGATCCTAAATACATTCCTATAGCAAGAACGCCTGTTGTCGTAACTAGGCTTCTTAGCGGACATACTGACGGTATGACCAGATATGAAATTGCTATAAGGAGTCGTGACAAGTGGAAATTGGCGGAAGTTGACGGACAAATTCTCCTGAATCCTCGTAAAGTTTATGATTTAGCTGATAAGGGTGTATTGATTACCGATGGTCGCTTGACCCAGTTCTTTGCATCTTTAATTGCGCTTAATGAAAAAACTATCAAGGAACTAACAATTTACTCGAAACCTGGTTGGCATGGCGATGCCTTTATTTATCCTAATGCATCAGAGTATGCTGAATATCGAGTTGCCCGCGCAGGTATAGAATATTCTGAGATGTTCTCTGTAATGGGCGAATTTGAAGAGTGGGTCGAGAAATTTAAGGAAGCGTCTAAAAGCTGTGTGCACAGAATGATTCTGGGAGCTGGTTTATCAGCACCTTTGCTTAAAATACTTGGATTGCCTAATTTCTGGTTGCATATAAATGGCAGGAAAAATCTAGCTAAGACACCGTTGTTAAAGCTTGCGTTATCGGTATATGGCAATCCTCAATACCTTATGCGGTCATTTGATTCGTCGCCTAAAAACCGTGTAACAATGGCTGTTGGCTTGAACGATTTTCCACAAGGTTTTGATGAGTTAGAGACGCTCGGTAAGAAAGGTGAAGAGGAACTTCAAAAATCCATTTATGATTTTGTGGAAGGCATGGATGGGCAAAAAAATAAACGTAACGGTGATGTTCGTGCGGCGGAACATTTTCGTGGCGTTCGTTTATCGACAGGGGAACAACCGTTGCATAAAGCAAGTCACAAAGGCGGCGCACTCAAGCGGGCGATTGATGTTCATATATCGAAACCATTATTTGAAGATGTGGACGCTCGCGCTCTTCATTTATTCTGCGCTCGTAATTACGGACACTTTGGACGCCAGTGGGTAGAATACATCAGAGCTAACAAAGAGGTTCTTGTACAAGACTTTTCTTCATTGTGCGATGAAATTTTTGCTACTTTCGGCAATGAGCTAGAACCTGCACATGTTACGGCTATTTGCGCATGTATCCTAGCATATTGGCATTTTCGTAAATGCATTGGGCTTGAGACAAGTTTTGATTTGTATCACGCGCAGAGTGATGTAAGAATTATTTCTCGTCATCTGCCGACTCAAGATGAAATTAGTGACGTTAAGCGTTGGGTGGATTTGTTCGCTGGATATGTAGGTTCGCACCCGAAACATTTTTGGCGCAAAGTTGTTTTAGCTGATGGTACTATTCCAACTGAAACTTTCTATGCTCCGACATTGTGTGGCAGGATATTTGATGATAGCAAGGTAGCAATTAATACTACATCGTTCAAAGAAATTTGTGCCGAGTTGAATATCATAGCTGAGAAATTTATTAACGAACTTTATGAAGGTAATTATTTAGTGGGTGCCACCAGCAAAAATAAGGCAAAAAAAATTCGTATAGGAAACAATACCGTTCGAGCTTATGTTTTCAAAGAAGGCTTGCTTTGGGAGTATGCACAAAATAATGATGCTGATTCTGAAGATGATAGCATTCAGGCTTAAAGTTTTTGTTCCCCTTTTTTGTATGTAAAGTTGGAAGTTAGAAGGGGAACAGCTGTTTACTTAGCTGTTCCCCTTTGATTAGGTTGAGTCTGTAAGAGCGAAATTTTTAGCGAATTCTCTAAGATTTGATTCGGTAACAATAAAAGTATTGGCGATTTTTTTTGCTTTTAGTTTGCCGGAGTGAATGTAGTTGTAAATGCTTACTGGAGCGCGATTTAAAAGAGCGGCGACTTCTTTGATACCGTAAGTTTTTTCGTCGTCGAGACGAATAATTTCAGTGTTATCGCGACGTTCTCTGTTGTGAGGAAGTAAATTATTAGTATCCTGAAGAAAGCGTTCGAGAGCAACATCGAGAGCTTC
>JAFQZB010000276.1 GCA_017406175.1 Selenomonadaceae bacterium
GGTCACTGTTAATTTAGTCATCTGGCTTGGTATCGGCAGTCTCTGGTGGAAACTTATAGGTCTTTGGTAATTTAGTCGCCATCAGGTCAATTATCTAAGCTGAGTAGTACAGCAAATCCGCTTCGTGTTGGAGGCGGATTTATTTTCGGCTCTGCTTTTGGCTAAACGTGAAAAAATGTACCCATTGTTGGCACGTTTATAGTTTGCATTTCCGTTGACTATGGTATAATTCAAACAAGGGGGTGATAGCGTGTCTAGAAAAGATGGAAATAAAAAATATCGCGATACTGTTTTTCGAGACTATTTCAATGAACCAGAGAGATTGCTGTCTTTGTGCAATGCAATTCTCGATACTCAATACGATGATATTGACAGTTTGAAAATAAACACTTTGGAAGGCATTTTCTTCGATAAGCAAAAGAATGACATATCTTGTACAATCGGTAATAATTTTTTGATATTAGTGGAACATCAGACGAGTGTGAATAATAATATGCCATTCCGTTGTCTATCTTATGTTACTGAGCTTTTAAACAATCTGGTAACGAATAAGAAAAAGCTCTATCATAAAATGTTGATAAGATTTCCTGCGCCCCGCTTCATTGTACTTTACGACGGAGACGAAGCCGAACCATTGAAAAAAGAAATGCGGTTGTCGGACGCTTTTGGCGGTGATTCAAACTCGTTGGAATTGGTCGTGACTGCTTACAATATAAATTACGATCTAGAACAACCGTTACTGGCGAAGTGCCGCTATCTACAAGATTACAGTATTCTTGTTGGAAAAATTAAGGAAGGAATTCGACTCGGACTGTCACGACACGACGCTATTAGCCATGCCGTAAAATTTTGTCTAAATAATGGTTTAATGAAAGGCTATTTGGAATATAATTCGCAGGAGGTGTTTAACATGTTGGCTTTAGAATGGAATATGGATGACGCCTTACAAGCTCGTTTTGAAGACGGCTACGAAAATGGTCGTAACGAAGGAATCAACGTTGGCATTGAATCCGTTGCTCTTAACCTTATTAGCATGGGTATGACCGTCGAAAAGGTACAAGAGGCTACACTGCTTCCTCGTGAACGAATCGAAGCACTCGCAAAGAAAATTAAAAATTAAATTATTAAATTATGAACAGAATAAAAGATTTTGTAAGGCAATGGACTGGGCGCGGCTACGAAAAAGGCGAAACTCACACCTTCTGGCTATCATTTTTACGCGACGTATTTGGTATTGCTGAACCAGAGAAATATATTTACTTTGAAGTGCCCGTTAAGCTCAAGCACACAAGTTTTATCGACGCCTTCTTACCTGACACCAAAGTTATCATTGAGCAAAAATCCTTGTCGGAAAACTTGTCACAGGAGAAATCTCAATCGGACGGTTCGACACTTACGCCTTACGAACAGGCGCAACGCTACGGCAGTTCTCTGCCTTATTCCATGCGTCCGCGCTGGATTGTCGTCTGCAACTTCGCCGAGTTTTTAATCTACGACATGGAAACGCTCGTTACTCCGACTAAGATTTTGCTGACGGAGTTGCCCGATAAGTTTCATGCCTTCGATTTTCTCATCGACGAAACGAAAAATAAACTCCGAGTCGAACTTGAATTATCCCTCAAAGCCGGTGAAATTGTCGGCAAGCTTTACGACGCTCTTCACTCTCAATATATCAACCCCGATAACGAACATTCTTTGGCAAGCCTCAACAAACTTTGTGTGAGGCTTGTCTTTTGCTTATTCGCCGAGTCTTCCGGCATTTTCGGCAAGCATAAAATCTTCCGCGACTGGTTAGAAGGCTCAAGAAACATTCGGCAAGATTTAATTCTGCTGTTCGACGTGCTCAACACACCGCTTGAACTTCGCGACCCATATTTAGACGACACACTCAAAAAGTTTCCCTATGTCAACGGCGGGCTGTTTGAAGGCGAAATCGAAATCCCAAACTTCACGCCCGAAATTAAAAATCTCCTACTTGAAGAGGCAAGTAGCAGTTTCAACTGGGCTGGTATCTCGCCGACGATATTCGGTGCTGTTTTCGAGAGTACATTGAATCCGATTACGCGCAGGGCAGGCGGTATGCACTACAATTCCGTCAAAAATATCCATAAAGTCATCGACACTTTATTTCTCGATGACCTTCACGAAGAATTAGAAACGATTAAACAATCTGCGCGGACTCGCAAGAAAAATCTCCTCGCCTTTCAAGATAAACTCGCCGCAATTAAAATTTTCGACCCTGCTTGCGGCTCCGGTAATTTCTTGACGGAAAGTTATTTGTCTCTGCGCAGACTTGAAAACGAAGTCCTAAAAGAATTGCTCGGTGGGCAAATTCAGCTTGGCGAACTCCTCAATCCTATCAAAATTTCCATTGGACAATTTTTCGGCATCGAGATAAATGATTTTGCCGTCGCCGTCGCTCAAACTGCCTTGTGGATCGCAGAACTCCAGATGATTCAGGAAACACAGGAAATTATTCACCGCGACTTAGATTTTTTGCCGCTGAAAAGCTACAGCAACATTCACGAAGGCAACGCGCTAAAGCTCGACTGGCAAAATATCTGTCCGCAACCAAACTTTATCATCGGCAATCCGCCTTTTGTCGGGGCGCGTATCATGAACTCCGCACAGAAAGTCGACATCAACTCCGTTTTTGACGGTTGGAAAAACGCGGGCAATCTCGACTATGTTTCCGGCTGGTACAAAAAAGCCGCCGACTTTTGTCGTGGAAAAAATCTTCGCGCCGCTTTTGTCGCCACCAACTCGATTTGTCAAGGTGATTCGGTTGCCACTCTCTGGCGTCCGCTTTTCAATGACGTTCACATTGACTTTGCTCACAGAACTTTTCGTTGGGACAGCGAATCTACTCAAAAGGCTCACGTCCACTGCGTTATCGTCGGTTTCAGCTCCGGGCCTAATTCCAAGCCCAAAATTATCTTCGATGGTGACAAAAAAATCATTGCCAGCAACATCAACGCCTATTTGTTTGACGCTCCCAATATTTTTGTCGAAAGCAGACCGAATCATCTTCAAGACGGAGTGCCCGATATCGGTATCGGCAATAAACCTATCGACGACGGTAATTATCTCTTCACATTCGACGAAATGACCGAGTTTATTGCGCACGAACCTCTTTCAGAAAAATATTTTCGTAAATGGTACGGCGCAAGGGAATTTATCAAAAATGAGCCGCGTTATTGTCTCTTGCTCAAGGATTGTCTGCCACATGAGTTGAAACGGATGCCTCTCGTCTATCAGCGCGTCAAAAATGTCCGTGAGTTCAGATTGAACAGCAAAAGCGCGGGCACTCGCAAGCTTGCCGACAAACCGACGCGCTTTCACGTCGAAAACTTTCCGAGCGGCAATTATCTGCTGATTCCGCGTGTAAGCTCCGAAAATAGGATTTATGTCCCAATTGGCTTCATGAACGAAGATTCTTTAGCCTCTGATTCAGTTCATATCGTTCCGAACGCAACTTTGTACCATTTCGGCGTATTGACGAGTTCGATACACATGATTTGGTTGCGAACTGTCGGCGGTCGAATGGAAGTGGACTACAGATACTCCAAAAACATCGTCTACAATAATTTTGTGTGGCAAACTCCAACGCCCGCGCAGATTTCAGCGATTGAACAGTCCGCGCAGGCGATTTTGGATATTAGGGCTTCATTGCCCGATTCGAGTTTTGCCGAGCTTTACGACGAAGTGACCATGCCTTACGATCTGCGACAAGCTCACAGGAAAAACGATTTGGCTGTCGCTCGCGCCTATGGCTGGGAAAAATTTTTAGATGACGAGACTTCCATCGCCGTCGAGTTACTCAAGCTTTATCAAAACCAAATAAATCCATTGTAGATTTGAGAGATTATCAACGTGAAGAAAGAAATCGCACCTCACGTGTCGCAATGATTGGATTTTATTGCACTAAAGCGGGAATCATTCAAAGCGATGAGCTAGTCACAGACATTACAAACAAAATCTTATCTGAGGTGAAAAAGGAATTGGACAAAACAAAAAGGCTATTAACCGAGACTAAATCTATTTTTAACAGCAACCGAATTTTCATTGTACACGGTCATAATGACAAGCTAAAATTTGAAGTGGCACGATTTGTAGAAAAGCTGGGATTAGAAGCTATCATACTCAGCGAGCAAGCTAACAACGGCAAAACAATCATAGAAAAGATAGAAGAAAATACAGATGTTGGCTACGGCATTGTTCTCTACACTCCATGCGATAAAGGCGGTACAGCGGAGACTCCATATGACGCCATGAAGTTCCGCGCAAGGCAAAACGTTATCTTCGAGCATGGTTATCTAATCGGCAAATTAGGGCGCGATCGAGTCTGCGCCTTAGTTGACGGAGACATCGAATATCCTAGCGACATCAACGGCGTAGTTTATATCCCCTATCAAGGTCAGTGGAAACATGACATTGAACAAGAACTAAAAAGCATCGGCTATGAAATAAAATAAAAGTTTTAATCAAACTTTTATTTTCAGAGATAAGCTTATTCCCCAATGAGAAACAGCGGGGAATTTTTTTTTGTCTCAACGCCTCTATTTTCTCGTACTCAAAAATGGTAACAGGAAGTAACGAGGATAAAAACACTGGTAACAGCAAGAGTAACAACGAAAAAAACGGGAGTAACAGCGAAGGTAACAAGAAAGGTAACAGGATTTTTGCTTGGCTGTTACCATCCTGTTACCAAATAAATGGCGTCAGGACGCCAAAAAATGGCAAAAGTAACAAGGTAACAGCGGTAACAGGATTTTTTTTACTCTATAGATGAAAAAAAAAGTGCGCGCGCGCAAACGTGATTTTTGCAACACTGCACGCGCATACTTTTTTTTCGCATAGAAGAGAAACTATTATTTGACTGTTACCTCTGTTACCTATATATATAAATGGCGTCAGAACGCCAAAAAACTGGTAACAGAATTGGTAACAGAATGGTAACAGGATTGACTTGACTGTTACCTTTTTTCGTAAATGGCGTTACGACGCCAATTTACTCTGAAATAAACATGAATCACTTTTTTGTGTTCCAATCATTGTCAGGATAGGGCGCAGGAAAGGAGCAAAAAAAACTCGTCCCTTTTGTTGGACGAGTACATTTTGTTGGCGTTTCATTCAACGCCGTCAAAGATAGCTTTTTTAATTCTGTAACAACGAGTGTTGGCTTTACCAATTTTTTTCTGAACAGTATAAAGCGTGGACTTGTTGCCTCTTTCGATTGTGTCAGCGGGAGTGAAGAAACCGTCAGCAACTAAATCCGAAACGAGTTTGCGATAGTCGTATCCATCGCGGTTACACTCGTCTTGCAGAAATTTCGCCGCGATATAGACGTATTCTCTATCGTCGAGCTTGCCGCAAATGATCTGCATCCGGTCAAGCGGAATATTGCCGCCAATAAACCTGCTTTGATTCTGAGCAATGATAGCAAAAACAAAATCCTTTTCTCTCCGTGTGTCGGAAATTTCGGTGGTCGTTGGAAGAAGCGGGAAAATTTGCATGGCGTTTGACTTTGCGTCTTGGAGAACCGTGTTGAAGTCCTCGCCTAATGTGAAATTCAACAAGGCGTCAGCAAGAGTCAATATAGCCATATAGCGACAATAGTCGGGAAGCAATTCGGGATAAGCCGCAGAGAAAGCGTCAACAATCTCTGTGTACCATTTGCGCAGATTATCAAAACCGAGTTCAAAAAC
>JAFQZB010000277.1 GCA_017406175.1 Selenomonadaceae bacterium
AAAAAAGCCTCAACATAGGTCAAGGCAGGCAATTTTAATTTTCGTAGAGATAGCGCAAAGCGTTTAAATTTTGCGTGTTCAAATCTTTATGGCAGACGCATTTTTTAGAGTTCAGCTCCATAGTTTGACGATCGTTGACGGAATATTTCTCCCAATGCGGGATAAATTCGTTGTCGGGGTTGCCGGTCGCCGCAAATGCCGCCCATGACGCTTGAATAACCTTCACAAACTGTTGATTCGGATTCGGATAAAGTTCATCGGGATTGTTGAAGGTAAAAGGCAAGTCAACAGCGTGGCACGAACGCAAATTTTCAATCGTAGACCACTCACTGAACAAATAATAGTAAACATCGTCGAAATTCGATTGATATTCCGCTGCAAGCTCTTGCCCGATGCGCCAATCGACCTGATTTGTAAATTCACAGAAATTATCTTCGGTATCTGGGCGATTTTTCAACCACGCGCGATAAATTTCCTGCGGAGTTTGTGCTTTGTATTTTAGAATTGCGGGAGAAAATTTTTTGGAATTTTCGCGGAAGATTTCAAAAAAGTTATCACCGTACAGCAGCAACCAATAACGCCACTCGTCGGCGGTCGTACCCGTCAAAAATTTAATTCCGCGGGCTTCGCCGTCTTTTAACGCCTTAAACGGGTAACGAGGAATAAATTTTCCGTCGCATGTCGGAATATAATCCATTACAGCTTCAGCAAAGCGAGCAGCTTTAACTTTTTCAAAAATATTTTCGAGTTCAGCGGAAGATTTCTTCATCATGTCGCGCATCGTCTTTGCGCCGCTCAATTCCATGTAAGTTGCCGCAACCGGTGCTGAACTTTCCGGCGTATTAACCATATACGAATTTCCGGACTGCGGAATTGCTTTTTGGAACAAATTTTTGGCTTCAGGGATAACTGTAAGCAACATTACTGCGGCTGAGCCGGCACTTTCGCCGAAAATCGTAATATTATCGGGATTTCCTCCGAATTCAGCGATATTTTCCTTAATCCACTGCAAAGCGGCAACTTGATCTTTAATTCCGAGATAACCGCTGTCCTCGAACGCAGAATCAATGCTTGCGAAGTTCACGAAGCCGAAAACCGATATTCTATAGTTAATCGTGACCAAAATTACGTCATTTGCCGCCGCAAAGTTGCTTCCGTTGTAAAGCGGGTCGCTTGAACCGCCACTTTGAAAAGCCCCGCCGTGAATAAAGACCATGACGGGCAAATTTTTCTTTTCGGAGCGTTTCCAAATGTTGAGCGTCAAACAATCTTCACTTTGCGGATTTATAGAAGCTAATTCGTTTTTGTCAACAGGTTGAAGGGCAGTAAAGCCGAATTTTTTTGCGTCGAAAGACTTATTTGACGGTTTAAGCGGTTGGGGAGCCTGCCAACGCAAATTTTTAACCGGAGGTTGGGCGTAGTGGATACCGAGCCAAGTTTTTACGCCTTTTTCGTCGACAAAGCCGTTAAAAGTTCCGTATTTCGTCTTGACGGAGCAATTATCGGCGGCGAAAGCTCTTTCGGGGAAAAAACCGAGGGTATTTACGGCCAAAAAGCCGAGCGCGGCAGTTTTTATGAAGTCTCTGCGGGTTAAAGTAGGAAACATAGCACCACTTCCTTTAAATCTTTGAAACTTGACGCTGAAAGGTGCGTCAGAGGCATTATAATGGCTTTTAGTCCGTAAATCAACCGTTAAAACGTGTTTTGAGAGCTTGAAACTGATTTTTACGGCTTGAAACGTGTTTTGAAGGCTTAAAACGGGTTTTGAGGGCGATTTTTAGGCTTAAAAGTGAAAATCCGCTATAGCGGACAAATTTTATTAACAAACGGCGTCGCGACGCGATTCATATGATTTTGGGTGTTCAACGGTCTAAAAACGGGCAAAAAAATCCGCCATAACGGATTCTGTCAATTAATCGTCCGGTATAGCGGATTTTATGCAGTCGGCAACTTTTTTACGCCGAGAAAACCTTTTTGCCTTCAAAATAGGTCGCGGCGGGCTTCGCGGAGTGAATTTCGTTTTCGGGGCAAGTCAAAACGTCCTTATTTACGAGGAGGAAGTCGGCGAACTTGCCGGGCTTGATACTGCCGCGTTCATTCTCAAGGAACATTTGCTTCGCGACGGCGATAGTCAGGGCGTTTAAGGCTTGTTCGCGAGAAATTAGCTCTTCAGTCCACCACGGTTTACCGGTCTCAAGGTAACATTGCCCCGTCAACGCAATTTCCATGACGCCGAACGGGTCGTCGGGGCTGCCGGAGAGTGCAGGAAAATCTGTGTGCGAAGAAATATTGATGCCGTTGTCGAAGAAAGATTTCATCGGATAACCTTTATCCCCCATGCCTTCGGGAAGAGATTCAAGCATTTCTGCTCGCTCATCATCAGGGAGATGATGCCACTGCATACCTGCAACGACGTAGATATTGTGGTCAGCTATGCGCTTGTAGTCCGAGGGAATGACGCCGTACAAGTGCACCAGAGTATTGCGCATTTCGTCCTTGCCGCCGTTGATGTATGCGTTGACGGCGCGATTGATTGCCATGTTGCCCATGGTGTGAATGTGCATGGACAAGCCTCGTGCGTTCGCCCAGTTGGTAATTTCGGTAACTTCTTCTTCCGTCCAGTTCACAATGCCTTGGTGCCCGTCGGGATATGGCGGGTCGATAAATCCCGTGCCGCTTTCAACCGTGCCGTCCATGAAAAGTTTCACCCAGTTCGTCTTGACGTGCGCGGAGGCGTATTTTTGAACGTCAACGGCAAATTTACAGGCCTCGTCGGCGTCCATCCAGCTTTCAAATTCGTAAGGCAAGCCCAAGATGAAGTGCATATCGCCCGCCTTGTCCATCTGTTGAGCTGCCTTGTAGAGGTTGTCGGTGTAGAAATAATTACCCCAGCCGTCAACATACATAGTGTAGCCTTCGGACAGCAAATGCTGCTGAATTTTTTTCATGGTTTCTTTCGCCACGTCGACGGAAAAGAGATTGTCGTTGTCTAGGAAAGAGCGCGTGTAAGTTCCCGCCTGTTCCTTCAGAAAACCCGTGGGCTTGCCGTCTGCGCCCATGACGATTTCGCCGCCGCGTATGTCGTCGCCTTTTTTGAGAACGGTGCCGTCCGCTTTCATAATGCCAGCGTTGACAAGCGCAAGAGTGTTCGTCAAGCCCTTGTGCCCTTCCTCGTCGGCAAAATACATCGGAATATCGTTGCAGATGGCGTCAAGCTGTTGACGGGTCGGCATATTTTTCAGGAAGTCCATCGTATTCCAGCCGAAGCCGAA
>JAFQZB010000278.1 GCA_017406175.1 Selenomonadaceae bacterium
ATATCGGGATACTTCGCCTTGAAACCTTCGACGATGCCGCCGATTAAAGATTCCTTCATTGAGGTGTAGATAACGAGCTTGCTACCAGGCTTATTAGTCTTCTTGTCGCCCGTATCAGCCGGCTTATCTCCGCCGCCGCAACCAGTCGCCAGCAACATCATCAAGAGCAATGCCGCCGTAAAAATTTTCCTAATCATAGCTCAACCCTCCGTCAAAATTAATCGCCCGCATTGTACCTTGAAATATTTTTTGCGTCAATTCATGCCCGCTTGCCCAAAATAAATTTCTCCTGTACAATGACGCGGCTAAAGGAGGTTTTCTTATGACAGGACTTTTAGAGACGCCTTACGGCACGCGAGACTTTCTACCACGGGAGGCGGCGGCTAAACGGGCAGTCGAAGACAAAATTTTTAAGCTGTTCGCGAGCTTCGGCTATGATGAAGTCGTTACGCCGACGATGGAATACCTTGAGACGTTGACGACTTCAAGCGGACGGGCGCAGGAGCCGCACCTTTTTAAAATGTTTGACCGCAACAACCGAACGCTTGCCCTGCGGCACGAAATGACTACGCCGATAGCAAGATTGGTCGTCAGCCGCTTGAAAGATTCGCCGACGCCGCTTAAGCTGTCTTACAATACAAATGTTTTCCGCTTCAGAACCAATCAGCCCGGTCGTCAGTGCGAATTCTATCAAGCGGGCGTCGAACTTATCGGAATATCTAACGCTTTTGCCGATGCTGAAGTTATTTCGCTCGCCGCGCAGGCTTTGAACGTCGCTGGGCTTGAAAATTTCAAGATTTGCTTAGGGCAAGTCGATTTCGCGGGCGGATTAATGGCTAATCTGCCTTCGGACGTGCAAAACGAGGTTAAATCTGCCATTGAACGCCATGACATAGTTGCTTTGGACAATTTGAACGTCGATAACGCCTTAAAATTGATTCCAACCCTTCAAGGCGGCAAGGAAATATTATCGGCGGCTCAATCAATCGCTAATAACGAACGTTCGCGGCGGGCAATCGACAATTTGACGGAAATTTATCGCTTGCTTGAGGTTTACGGCGTCGCGGACAAGATTACGTTCGATTTGGGCTTGATTCGCGACTTTGAATACTATACGGGCATGGTTTTTGAGGCTTATTCGCCTGGCGTGGGCTATTCTTTGGCGGGCGGTGGTCGATATGACAACATGCTTAACGATTTCGGCGCGGCAAGGGCTGCTACCGGCTTTGCACTGGGCATTGAACGCATTTTGGACGCTCGGAAGTTCCAAAACGTCGCTGAAGACTCGCAAACTAAAGATTTTTATCTAAGTTACGCTAAAGGCTTCGAGGACGCGGCAATTAAACGGGCGGCACAGCTTCGGGCGGCTGATAAAGTCGTTGAAGTCTCTTTGACACCCCAAACTAAAGCCGACGCTGAAAAATCTTGCGCAGAAAAAAATTGTGTGGAGTTAATTTATTTGCAATGAGTGTGTTTGGAAGAATTTTGCAATTTGTTCGGGCTGTGACGGCTCGTGTTAGCGTCGAGGACGGAAAATATATTTCTACGCACCTAAACGCCGAAGAACAGAAAATTTTTTTTGCAATGAGCGTCGCCGACCAAGTTCACAGCTTGCGAACGGCTTACACGGTCGAACGACTGATTATCGAGGACAAACGCGGCGTCGATAGAGAATTTTTGATTCGATGCGCCCTTTTGCACGATACCGGAAGGCGCGCCGGCGATTTAACGATTAAAGGAAAGATTTTTGCCGTGCTGATTACGAGTATTGCGCCAAAATTCGCCGAACGATTGGAACTTAATGGCAATCGTGCCTTGTACGTCTATCATAATCATGCGGAAATCGGCGCACGCAGACTTCAAAAGCTCGGATTGTTCAAAGAGGCAAAGATTATCGCTAAACATCACGCAAAACCCAAGCCCGATGACCCGTTTGAACTAAAATTATTGCGATTGGCAGACAATGAGAACTAGGAGGGCTTATGATTCATAAATTTAAGCAGGGCGACGATTTTATTTTGTTGGACGTGAACAGCGGCGCGGTTCATATTATCGACGAGCTAACTTTTAGGATTCTTGACGACTTCGACGGCACTAACGACGCTGAAATTTTAAAAAAATACCCCGACGCAGATACCGCAGAGGTTTTAGACGAATTACACCAATTAATTGACGCCGGAGAACTATTTGCACCGGATATTGAAGTTCCTTTGACGTTCGCGGCGCGTGGTGTCGTTAAAAGTTTGTGCTTAATGGTCGCGCAGGATTGCAATTTGCGTTGTAAATACTGTTTTGGCGACGGCGGGGCGTTCGGTCATCGCGCAATCATGTCAGAATCGGTCGGGCGAGCGGCTGTCGACTTCATTATAAAAAATTCGGGGCTTCGCAAGCACTGCGAGATTGATTTTTTCGGCGGCGAGCCTCTGATTAACTTCAAAACCGTTAAAGCCGTCACGGAATACGTTAGGCAACGCGAAAAGAAGACTGGAAAGATTTTTAAGCTCACGTTGACGACAAACGGCATTTTGCTTGACGAAAAAACTTCTGCGTGGCTTAACGATAATAATATCTCGTTGGTGCTGAGTTTGGACGGGCGCAAGGAAATTCATGACGCCATGAGACCCGACATCAGCGGGCGCGGCAGTTATGAACGCGTTTTAAAAAATTTTAAGCGGACAGTCCACGAACGCGGCGGAAATAACTATTATCTTCGCGGAACCTACACCAAACGCAATTTAGACTTCGCAACCGACGTTTTGAGCCTTCACGACGCCGGATTTGATATTTTATCGGTCGAACCCGTCGTTTTGAAGGATTCGCCGCTTGCTTTGACGCTTGAGGAGTTGCCGCGCATTAAAAACGAGTACGACCGCTTAACCGAGGCTTATCTTGCCCGAAAACGTGCAGGACGCGGATTTTTCTTCTTCCACTTCAACATTGATTTATCAAATGGTCCTTGCGTCGCGAAAAGGTTAGCGGGTTGCGGTGCTGGGCATGAATATTTTGCCGTGGCGGAGAATGGCGACCTTTATCCGTGTCATCAGTTCGTTGGGCGCGAAAATTATCGGCTCGGAAATATTTTTGACGGCGTGGCGGAGGATAAACGGCATTGGTTGAAGTATTTTCGTGAGTCGCACGTCCTTAATAAGCCAAAATGCCGCGATTGTTGGGCGAAATTCTTTTGTAGCGGCGGTTGCGGTGCTAATGCTGAACTTTTTAACGGAGATATTCGCAAGCCTTACGAAATCGGCTGTGAAATTCAAAAGAAACGCCTTGAATGTGCAATTTACGTTCAAACTAAGCTCGCGGAATAAAAAAACGCCTTCCACGTTCGGAGGGCGTTTTATTTTGCCTTAAAAGACTGCTTCAATCGTTCCTATGACTTCGCCGCGATGATTTTTCAGCACTGGCGGGAACATTTTATCGAGTTCGGCGGCTTCGTCCTTTGTAAGCAAGTCCAAATGCTTCAAAACCGCGATTGTCATTGGAGTAACCGCAGAATAGTCGCCGTCCTCAATTTTGAACGTGATTCCTAAGTCGCCGTCCTTTACTGCCAGACAATAAACCGCATCGCTACCGATTTTAGCGATAATTCGTCCGTTCGTGACTTCTGAAACCGCCAAATCAATTCGACCAGTGCCAGAAATTATTTGCGGATATTTATTCATTGCATTTCGGATTTTCGTCGCGGCAACCCCATATTCGCCCCAATCGCCCTTATTCGGCGTCGAAAGTCTTGCATAGGCTAGCGACATGTTGTAAATCGGCAGATAAAATACCGGTACGCCGCAACCGTCAATGCCAATTTCCAATTTTTCCTCCGGAATTCGCGCCGCCATCGCCACATGCTTAAAAATTACCTTCTGCGCCTCGTGGTCGGGGCGAATATACCCTTTGTAATCGATTCCGAGCATCATTGACAGCGCGATTATTTGCGAATGCTTGCCTGAACACGGATTATGCACCGGTAAAACCTTTTCGCCTGCCGCGATTATCTTTTTGAACGCTTTTCCGCTCATCGGTCGCACGACGCCGCAATCCAAAACCGATTCATCTAATCCGAGCTTCGATAATATCCCGCGAACTAATTTTACGTGATTTTCTTCGCCGCTGTGACTTGAAACTAACAATGCAAGTTCTTCTTCGGTTATGTTATAGCGTTCTAGTCCGCCGTTTTTCACGAATGGCAACGCTTGAAACGGTTTTGCCGCACTTCGCCAGAACATCAGCAGTTTTGCATTGCCAATCGATGCTACGACCTCGCCTTTACAGTTCACAGCCGCCATATCGCCCCGATGAATATTCTCTACGTGTCCTGCGCGGGTGTAATGCAATACAATTTCGCTCATTATGCTCACTCCTTTAAATTTTTTATCATTATAACGAAAAAATCCTCCGCCGCAAGGTTTTTAGCAGAGGATTATTTTTTTTAGCTTGCAATGCTTTGTTTTTGTCTACGGATCCGCGATTGCCTCATTCTAGCAAGTTCTTCTTCCGTCAACGGTGGAATATCGCTGTAATCAATCTCATCATCTGATTTTGGCTTATTTTCTTCCAATCTGCGGATTTGTTCCTCTGACAACGGCGGCATTCCCTTATAAATCCTGATACTGCCCATAAAATCATCTCCGAACGAATCTTAGCAAAAAAAATCCTCCGCCGCAAGGTTTTTAGCAGAGGATTCATTTTTTTTTAGTCTTTCCAGCCTAATGCTTTAGCTTTTTTGAAATCTGATTGAGCTTTTGCATGATTACCGAGTTTTCTATAACAACAACCGCGATGATAATAAAATTTAGCGTTCGGATTGATTTGAATAGCCTCATCATATAATTTAATAGCTTCAGAGAATTTATATCGATAATAAAGTCTTTCTGCCTCTTCAAACTTGTCAACAGATACAGAAATTTTATCCTTTGTCATATCTCTCAAAGTGATTTTCTGATTATTTGTGTGTTGGCTTTTCAATTCGGCGATTTGTCGTTTCAGGTCTTCAATTTCCTTGCGGAGAGCTTCATTTTGGAGTTTAAGCTTGTTTCTTTCCTTAAAAAACTGAATGATATAGTTCATAACGTCGTTATCGTCGATTTGAGCAAGGACAGTGGCGCGAATCAAAGTATTATCGTCCGAATCGATGAAATTATACTTAACGTCGGTGATAGTACAAATTTCGCTAGCGATAGATAAAACTTCATCGTCAGGCAGGGTCAAATACCTATCTTTCCAGAAGCCGTAGACGTAATCGGCGATTTTCTGCTGAACTTTCTGTATAGCGAGGTCTTTAGCGCGGATTTTGACATTTTTAAAGGTATCAGAATCATTTACGGGGCAATCGGAGACGCCGTCATAGATTTTGATAGAATTATCGCCTTGAGAGTTGGTTTGAGTGTCAATATCGTCGTCGTCAGGCAATCCAGGCACGAATTTTGAGCTTGCAGGTCGATTCATAGTCATCACTCCCAAAATTTTTTCCGAAATTATAACACGACGGCTTGAAATAAAAAATACACGCCAAAAAAACTTTTTTGACGCCTCGAAAACGATTTTGGAGCTTTGAAAGTGATTTTGGAGGCGATTTGGAGGTTCAAATTACGAAATCCACCCACATGGATTTTGTATCGCGTGATAATGCGGATTTTTCGGCATGTACAAAAATCAGGGTTGATTTGGAGGTGTGATTTACGTTTTCCAATATATTGGATTTTGTAAAACGGGCAAAAAAATAACCCCCAGCAAGGTCGCGGGGGCATTTTAGGATTTATTTGCCTCTTGAGTAAGCCTCAAAAAAGTTTTCTCTGAACTCGGCGAACTTATCGGAAAGGATTGCCTGGCGCATATCCGCCGTAAAACGTTGCAGATAACGCAGATTATGCAGGGCGAGGAGCCTCAAGCCGAAAATTTCATCAGCGCGGACGAGATGACGGATATAAGCGCGAGTAAATTTGTTTCTGCAGGCGTAGCAGTCGCAATTCGACTCTAGCGGCTCAAAGTCTTCGGTGAACTCGGAATTTTTCATAACGAGCCGTCCACGTGGCGCAGTTTTCGGAGAAACCATCGCCATACCGTTGCGAGCGACGCGAGTCGGGAAGACGCAATCGAACATATCGACGCCGCGCAGTACGCCTTCAAGCAAATGGTCAGGAGTGCCGACGCCCATAAGGTATCGGGCTTTATTTTCGGGCAAATGTCGCGTAGAAATCTCCAACATGCGATACATAAGCTCTTTTGGCTCGCCGACGCTCAAACCGCCGATTGCACAGCCAGCAAAATCCATTTCCCCGATAACTTTCGAGCTTTCCTCGCGCAAATCTTCAAACATGCCGCCTTGACAGATACCGAAGACGCCTTGACGGGGATTAGACGCCGCATTAAGACTTCTTTCCGCCCAACGATGAGTTCTTGCGGTCGAAGCCTTCGCATAATCGTAATCGGCGGGATAAGGAATGCATTCATCGAACGCCATAGCAATATCGGAGCTGAGAGCGGCTTGAGTAGCGATAGAAATTTCCGGAGATAAGAATTTTTCCGAGCCGTCGATATGCGAACGGAACTTTACGCCGTCTTCAGTGATTGTTCGCAGGTCGCCGAGGCTAAAAACTTGAAATCCGCCGCTATCAGTCAAGATTCCGTGCGTCCAGTTCATAAATTTATGCAAACCGCCCGCCTTCTGAATAAGTTCGGCACCCGGTCGCAGGAATAAATGATAAGTATTAGCCAAAATGACGCCCGCGCCTAAATTTTGCACCTCGTGCGGCGAAAGTGTCTTAACCGTAGCTTGAGTTCCGACTGGCATGAACAGCGGCGTTAAAAATTTTCCGTGCGGCGTGTGTAAAATGCCTGCTCGTGCGCCCGTTGCCGCGTCCTTATGTATAAGTTCAAAAGTTATTGCCGCCATTAAGCCCGCTCCTTAAATTTTTTAGCATCCCGCCTTTATTTTTCAGTCCGTTAAGTTATTTTTTATAAACATTGCGTCGCCGAAGGAAAAAAACCGATAATTTTGCTTAACTGCCTCTTGATAGGCTTGCAAGATGAAATTTCGACCCGCGAAGGCACTAACAAGCATTATCAGCGTTGATTTCGGCAAGTGGAAGTTCGTTATTAGCGCGTCGACGATTTTAAATTGATAACCAGGGTAAATAAAGATATTCGTTGAGCTTGACCCGACTTTTACGGAGTTTTTATCAATCGCAGCCGCCTCAAGAGTCCTAATTGAAGTCGTACCAACCGCGATAACCCGTCCGCCGCGCTTTTTCGTCTCAAAAATCAAGTCTGCTGTCGTTTTTGGTATCGTATAGAACTCTTCGTGCATGATATGTTGTTCAATCGTCTCGACTTGCACTGGTCTAAAGGTTCCTAATCCCACATGCAACGTTACGAAGCCGAGATTAACGCCTAAACTTTTAATTTCTTGCATTTGTTCGGTTGTGAAGTGCAAACCGGCAGTCGGAGCGGCGGCGGAGCCTCTTTCGCGGTTATAAACCGTCTGATAACGTTCGCAATCGTCAAGTTTCTCGTGAATGTAGGGAGGCAAGGGAGTTTCGCCGATATTATCAAGAATTTCCTCGAAAACGCCGCTGAAGTTGAATTTCACGACGCGACCGCCAAAATCCGTGCGTCCGACGACCTTACAACTTAAATTATCGCCGAAAAAAATTTCTGCGCCCTCAATAATTTTCCTGCCGGGCTTAACCAAAGTTTCCCAGGTCGTCGCGTCCAATCGTCTAAGCAAAAATACTTCGACGCGGGCACCGGTTGCCTTATTTCCGATAAGTCGAGCTGGAATTACTCGCGTGTCGTTAAAAATTAGAGTATCGCCCGCCGTCAAGAACTTTTTTAGGTCGTAAAAGTGTTCGTGGGCAATCGTTTGGCGTTTTGGGTCTAATATCATCAATCTGGAGGCGTTACGCGGTTCAATCGGGCGTTGAGCGATTAATTCTTCGGGCAAATCGTAATCAAAGTCACTTAGTAGCATTTTTTCGCCCCAAATATTTTATTTCTAGCTGTTCAAGCGTGCCATCCATGCGCAATTCGGCGAGAACGAAGTTTATATAGTTCAAAAACTCTTGATCGCCGCGTTGCATGAGAATTCCGCACGAATGACGGCTGAAAGGCTTATCGACGAGCGGCGCGGCAAGTCTTGGTTCGCGCTTAACCCAACTGAACGCCTCGACGGTCTCGGTTATCATGATGTCGGCGTTGCCCTCGGCGATTTGGATTGGAATATCGGCGTTGTCCTCGTGCACGATAAGTTTTGCGTTCGGGAGGTTAGCTCGTGCAAATTTTTCGTTGGTGCCGCCGGGATTAATCATAATTCGGACGCTGGGCTTGTTCATGTCGGCAATCGTCTTGAACTTCTTAGCGTCGGTCTTGCGGCAGAGGATAGTTTTGCCGAAAAGCCCTTCGCCGTAAGCGTCACTCATCGCCATAACCTTGGCGCGTGCATAGTTCCGCGAGATACCACAAAGGGCAATATCGAACTTGCCAGCCATCATATCGGCGGAGAGGGTCGGCCAGGTCGTCGGAACGTATTCAATCTTCACGCCCAAAGAGTCGGCGATAATCTTTGAAAGTTCAGCGTCAATGCCTTCGTACTCGCCCGTCGCAGGGTTCAGATAAGACATCGGGATATAGTCGCCCGTCGTGCCAATGCGAATCGTCCCGCGTGCCGCAATGTCGTCCAAATGCCCCGCCTCAGCTTGAGCAATCATCAACATCATCACGGCGACAATCATCAAACATAGTCTCTTCATGTCAATCACCTCAATAAAGTTTCTTTAGTTTAGTGTCCTTGTAGTAGTGCTTGAGAATCTTTTCGTAAGACCAACCCTCCTTAGCGTAGTCGCGTGCACCAACTTGGCTCATGCCCACGCCATGACCGCTTCCGTAGCCCGTGAAGATAACTTCGCCGGCGTCAAGTTTCATGTCAAAGAGCGTGCTCGGCAACGAAAACTTTTGACGTAGCTCGGTGCCCGTGAATTTCTTGCCGTTAATTTGCGCGGACTGCACACGACCAGAGGAAGTCCTATCGCTTGCGCCTTGCCCGACTGTCAGCTTGCTTAGCTTAACCGTCTTCACGTCGTCGAGGTCGAGTTGCTTAGAAAAATCTTTCGCGGGAACTTTAACCGTCCACGGCTTAGCGAGCTGAACAATTTCCCTGACGGCGACAAGATAGGGCGTGGCTCTTCCCCAAACGTCTGCAACGTCTTCTGTCATGCCGCCGGAGTCCGCGTGGAAATTCGTATCGATGAGTTTCTCCTTGTAAACCAAAACTTCGCCGCGTGTCTCGTCAATCGCCCGATTAATCGAGTCAAAATCCGTGACGCCCACATAAACTTGACAATGCGTGCTTGAGCATAAGTCAAAGCCTTCCTTGACGTGTCGACCGCGATTTTTCAGCGCGAAAGCACGAGCCGCCACCGCTTGAGCCTTTAGAGCTTCCAAAGGGTACGACGGCGACATTTCCTTAGCTAAGACTCCGTGCAAATATTCTTCAAGCGGCACGAGATTAATCACAGTCAACGAGTCCTTGCCCTTGTTGACGCTAACCCCGCCATAATATTTTTTCCCGTCAACTTCAATCGTCAGCTCTTGGATTGGAATTTTTTCGGGGCGGACTTCGACGGCGTTAATCTTTAGGTGTTCAAGGTCGACAGTGAAACTGCCGCCCGCAGGAATCTTCTTTAGCACGTTACCCTTTGCCGCGTTAATCATGACGCACGGCGCAGAGACTTTCAACGAAACTTGCTTGACGTTGACGAGAACCCCAACGCGCAGTTCAGGAGACCACGTCCCAGCCTCGGCGCGGCTCATCAGTAGAATCATCAGCACGAGCATAAAAATTTTCTGCAACATGTCGTCAGCCCTTCTTTGGCACAAAAACTTTGCAACGAATCAAATCATAATCCTCAATGTGTTCGCTTTCGTAAATCGTGCGGAAGTCTTTATCAGCGGACAAAAGCTCAAAGAGGAACGGAGCCTTATTAGTCAGGATTATGTGCGTGAAGTCGTAGCGATTAAAAAAATCTTTGTAGTTAAGCCTGCCGCTCGTGAAGTCGCCTTATTCCTTGATGATATCTTTTTGCCCGTTGTTAGCGGGAAGGAAAACTTCCGAGCGTGAATCGATGTAGTATTTGATTCCGAATGAACCTGCTAGCCCGCCGCCGCCTTGCTCAACATAAATGGAAACGTTTTCGGGGCGTTCGGTGCGCAAGATAAACTTTATCGCGTCGGCGTAAGTGGTTGGGGGCTTTGGTCGGGAATAAGTGTATGCAAAGAAAAAAATTCCGCTAGTCACAAACAGAGTTGCGAGCAGTGAAACAATCTTCCGCGGCAGTATCGTCTGGTGAAGAATGCGCCCTTCTGCCTTGAGGATAAGCAAATTGTACAGGAAGACAAGCACCGCCGCTAAGAACAGAATCAAAAGCGGCAAAGTGACATTGCTAAGGCTCTCGTTAAGAAAGTTCGTGATGATGACGGTATTGGCGGCGACGAGCAGGAAGAATAAGCCAAGCGATAACTTGCGGCTTTGGAAAAGTTTTTCGGAGCTGAAATCGCGCCACACATAAGCAAGCGGGAACGTCGCTAGGAAGTAGAATAAGACCAGATTGCGGGCGTGCATTATCGCCATAAAAGTTATCCCGCCGCTCAGGAAGATATATCGCCACGGAACTTTGAACTTAGCCAAAGAGAAAATCAAGAAAGCTTCCGTTGCGTAGAAAACTTTTCCTTGGAAGCTATGAGCCGTGGGCGTGAACATTTCGGGGATACCAGAATTAATCGCCTCGATTCCATAGGAGCGAAAAACGTAAGTCATCGCCTCGACGCCGTAAGGATTAATCAGCCCGCTAAGAAGGACGCCGAGCATCGCCGTGAGCAAAAATTTTATGTGGCGGCGGCTCTTGACGAAAAGGAACGGCAAACACACGACTAAAGACATCAGCCAAACTGCCGCGTGCAAGTTTATCAGTGCAATGCTTATCAGCGGCAACGGGATTAAAAACTTTGCGTCGGCGGTGCGCGTGAACTTCTCAAGCATGAACACTTCGATTAAAAGGAACGCCGCCGATAAGATGTGCGGACGCGGGACGACCATCGGCGCGAAAAACATTCCGACGGCGAAACTTATCACGAACGATAGAACTTTATTCCCGCCGCTGACGAACAGACATAACCGCCAATAAATTACAACCGCCGCCGCGCCGAAGATTGAATCCACAAAGAGCAAGCCATTGACGCCGAAACTTTTATAAGCCTCCCAGAACACGACGCCGCTTAACCACTGCTGAGCCACGAGCTTTAAATTTTCGTGGACGGTAAACGGGTCGACGTGCGGGAAGCCGTGCTCAAGGACGTAGCGTCCTAGGTTCATGACAAAATAGGTGTCCGCCTCTTCGCCAAATTGGAAAAAAGCTTGCCAGAACAGAACAGCCGACGACAGGAAAATTATTTGGACAAGAGGCAAGAATTTCTTAAACATTGTCCTTGCCCTCGTGGTAACTTTGTTCAGCGTTGACGTTCCAAATCTTTTCTCGTGACGGGTCGCCGCTTTGAATCGCCCGCACAGCCTCCATTGCCGTCAACATGCTGTGATCCATGTTGTTATAACGGTGCTGACCATTACGCCCGATGCAGTAAAGATTTTTTATCTCGTCGAGAGCGTCGCGCAACTCGCCAATATTCTCGTAGGTGTCGAAGTAAGCCGGATAAGCCTTGGGAACCTTTACGCGCACGGCAAGCTTGATGTCCTCTGCCTTGATGATTCCAATCGACGCAAGCTCCGCCGCAGCAAACGCAAGGAAATCTTCTTCGCTCATGCTCCAGAGGTCGTCACCTTCATTGCAGAAATATTCCAGTCCGAGCCACACGCTATCTTTTGGCGAGGCAACCATATACGGCGACCAGTTGTTGAAGATTTGCAGACGCCCCAGCTTAACTGCCGGCTCCTGAATGTAAATCCAGCAATCCGGGACGATGTTGCCGAGCGTTTTAATCTGCGTGTGATTCTCCAGTAGCAACTTGTCGACGAGCAGTCCAACGGTTATGAAGTCTCGATAGGGCAAGCCGCGTGCAATCGTCAGCTGTCGAAGGTTTAAGCCGTCGTCGAGGGCGTCGGCGAGTTCGGCAAGCGGCATACTCGACAGGAAATAATCGGCGGGGAACGTCAGCATTCCCGCAGGCGACTCGACACGCACGAACTTAACGACCTTGTCGACGACGTGAAGGCTTTTAACGTTGGTGGAGGTTAGCACTTCGCCGCCGAGCTTTTTTATTTCTTTAGCTAAAGTCTCCCACAGTTGCCCCGGTCCGTGTTTAGGGTAAAAGAATCGTTCAATCAGCGACGTTTCGCCCGCGCCGTCCTTAAAGCCGAAAGTCTTCTTGAAGAAGTCCAGAATTGTTTTGCCGAGCGACAGACCTTTGATTCGTTGACTGCCCCAATCCGCGCCGATTTGCTTAGGCGATCGTCCCCAGACCTTTGTCGTGTAGTCGCGGAAGAAAGTTTCGTAGAGCTTTTGCCCGAACCGATTAACCATGAAGTCTTCAAGCGTGTGTTCCTCGCGCTGACTGAACTTAGCCTTAAGGAAGCTCGTTCCGATTGAAAACATTTCGCCGAGTCCGAGGTTGCGTATCGTCTCCAGGCTCAACGATATTGGATAAGAAAAAAACTTCCGATGGTAGAAAATCCTAGACACCCGCCGCCGATTAAGAAAAACCTCGTCGACCTCTTCGGGATTGGCTCCGCCCTCCGTCAAGACGGATTCGCGCCCCAAAAGTTTATCGTCGAAGGCGGGCGCACCTTGCGCGGGCAAAAGTTCATTCCAAAGCTTTAGTACTTCCTCGTTCTTCGTAAAGAATCTGTGCCCGCCAATGTCCATGCGATTGCCGCTAAAGTTCATCGTCCTCGATATGCCGCCGACAAATTTTTCCTTCTCAAGGACAATCGGCTTAATGTCTGTGTGCTTCAAAAGGTAATAAGCGGCAGTGAGACCCGCCGGACCCGCCCCGATTATTACCGCGTGTTTCCTTTGCAAAGAAATTCTCCCCTCTTCACGTCGTCGGCAGGTGAAGCAAGATATTTTGCCCGTTGACCTGCGCGACACCAAACTTAATCGCGTCCCCCGCATGACAGCCAAAATCTTTCGTCGGCTCGTTTAGGAGTTCGCCCGTCAAAATATTTTCGTCGACGCTTGCGCAACGCACCCATAAAAGCTCCGGCTTATCGTCCTCGCTAAGGAAGTAAACAACAACGTCGTCGGGGTAATGCGGGTGGCGGAAGGCGTCTAGCGTCTTTATAAAGCGTGTCTGTTCCTTTGCCTCGTCGGTGGCAGTCTTATCGATAATCATCTGGACGCGGTCGCGGAAGGCTAACGAGTATTCGGCAGTTGTAATCTTCAACTCGGCATCGTCTACTTGCCCACGCTTGAGCTTGACGGACTTTTTATAACTGGCAGGAAAAACTTTCACGCGTCCGCCCGTGAGCCTCGCGCCCGCTAAGATTTCAAAGACAAAAGTCTCGCCGTCAATGTAAGCGTAAGTCAACCAACCGTCGGGCTTTTCCTCTGGCGGGTAGTCAAAGACTTTGCTCACGTTCACGGCGGCGACAACGTCTGAATCACTCAGCAAGCATATCTGGTGGTACATGTCGCGGAAAAATATTTCTTCGACCTTCAAAGCGTTCATCTCCAAAAATTTTTTAGCTTGCGTATTCTAACACATAAAAGCTTTTCATGTTGAAAAATTTTTTGCCGTCTGATAAACTGCGCCTATCAACTGGAAAATAATTCGCCCCTTGCTACGTGGTAAGGGGTTTAATAAAAATTCGGACGGAAAATTTTTGGAGGAGTGAGTAGAATTTTGTTTACCCACATAACCCAGTCCCCATACGGGACGGTAAAATTGGCGGCGAAGGTTGCACAACGCGTGCGCGAAGGTACGGTTATCTGTTTGGAAGGCGGCTTGGGCGCGGGCAAGACTTTGTTCGTTCAAAGCATGGCTCGCACGCTCGGCGTTCAAGGCGAAGTCACAAGCCCGACATTTAACTTGATGAGCGTCTACGAGGGCTTTTGTCCGATTGTTCATTTCGATTTGTATCGCCTGCATCACGTGGACGAGCTTGAGGAGATTGGCTTTTACGAGTACATTGACTTTCCTGAAGGAATCGTTTTTATCGAGTGGGCGGAGAAATTTCCGCAGGCGTTGCCCGAAGATTACGTTGTCATAAAGATTGAGCGAATCAAGGACGCAAAGAACATGCGACGGATAACCTTTTCTTGCGTCGGCGAGGAGCATAAAGATTTTATCAATGAGCTTGAAGAGTTCGTGTCTAAGGAGGATTGAGCTTGCGGATTTTGGGAATCGAGACGGCGACGCGGGCGGCTTCAGTTGCAGTGGTTGCTAACGGGAAAATTTTAGCCGAGAGCGTACGCGAGTCCCCGCAAACATTTTCGGAAACGCTAATGCCGCAAGTCGAAGAAGTCATCAAAGTTGCGGACGCCTTCGAGAAATTGGACGCGGTAGCAGTTAGCATAGGTCCTGGCTCGTTCACGGGATTAAGAATCGGGCTGGCGACGGCTAAGGCTCTGGCTTATGCGTGGGAAATAAAAATCATCGGGGTTCCTACGCTTTTGGCAATGGCGTACAATTTCCCCGCCGCAAAGGTCGTACCGCTAATCGACGCGCAAAAGAATCGGGCATATCATCAGCTGTTCGAGGACACGTTATCGCGGACGGCGTTGGAGGTCGAGCCGATAGACGAAATCATCACCGAACTTGAAGGCGTCGCGGGAGAAATTTTTTTATGCGGAGACGTGTTGCACAAAATAAAAGTTTCGTTGCCGCCGAACGTGAGACTTGCACCACCGCATTTAAGAATGCCCAGAGCCTCAAGCGTAGCAATTTGCGCACAGGACTTGGGCAAGGTCGATAACGTGATGAATTTGGAGCCGCTTTACGTTCGGCGTTCGGAGGCGGAGGATTTATGGGACAAGAAGCATTCAACCTGAGAGAGATGACAAGCGACGACGTTGACGCGGCGGTTGCGATTGATAAGAAATGTTTCGGCAAGCGTGATGCTTGGCGGCGTAAATATTTTCTTGCCGCGATGATGAACATAAACTCCGCTTACCTTGTCGCCGAGGTTGAAGGAAAGGTCGTTGCCTGTGCGGGCGCGAAGATTCGCAACGAAGAGTCGGAGATTGAAACTTTCGCGGTTGACCCGGACTATCACGGACGAGGAATCGGGACGCAACTTTTTTCAAAACTCATCGACACGATTAAGGAACGGGGCGCGGCGTTCGTGTATTTGGAAGTTCGACCGGGCAACACGCCGGCGATAAAGCTTTATGAACACTTCGGCTTTCGTGCCTTAGTCAACATTGAAAATTATTACAGCAACGGAGATGCTTTGGTTATGATGAGGGACTTATGAGCCAACTTACCTTTCGAGCAATGACGCAAGACGACGCGGCGGCAGTAGCGGCTATCGAAGAGCAAAGTTTCGCTATGCCGTGGAAGCGCGAAGATTTTTGGCGCGAGGCTAAGAATGAGCTAGCAACTTATATCGTCGGCGAGCTTGACGGCAAGATTGTCGCCTATGCGGGGGCGTGGGTTTCGTTCAATCAAGCGGAAGTCATGAGCGTGGCGGTTGCCCCTGAATTACGCGGGCAAGGCGTCGGGACGATTTTATTTGGCGAGCTGATTAAGGCAGTAAAAGCACGCGGAGCCACGGCGATAACTTTGGAAGTCCGTCCGAGCAACACGGCGGCGATTAAGCTTTATAAAAATTTCGGACTTAGGAGCGTCGGGCGTCGCAAGGGCTATTACCTTGACAACGGCGAGGACGCTTTAATTATGTGGAACACGCGACTTTAAGGAGGGTTGACTAATGAAGACTTTATCGCGAATCATGAAAGTTATCTGTTTCCTAGTGCTGATGAGCTTGCCTTGCATGGTGAGTTCTCAAGGGGAATCAGATGATACTTGGTGGGAAGACAACACGTTGACTGCTACGGGCTACAGTCTTGCGCCGAAGAATATTTCCAACGCGGCGCAGGCTCGTACGTGGTCTCGTCGGGCGGCACTGGAGAAGGCTCGCAACCAGATGACGGAGCTAATCAAAGGCATTAACGTTTCGTCGAGCATGACGGTTAGGGCGGGTCTGGCGTCGGGCGCGATTGACGAGGAACGCCTTGATAATCTGGTAAGAGACGCTAAGATACTTTCGGAGCGATACGGCACGGATAACAGCTGTACTATCGTCTTAACCGTTCCCGTTTACGGCGGCGGCGATTCCGTGGCGGGTCTGACCTTTAAGCCCGTCGAGAAGAAAGACTTCCTTAAACCGACCGTCAAATCAAAAGCTAAAGGCAATTATACAGGACTTATAATCGATTGCGGCGATTTGGAATTGGAACCCGTGCTCGCTCCCGTCATTCGTCAAGCCGACAATCAATCCGTTTACAGCTACAATAACCTCGACTACGATAAAGTTATAGCGAACGGCATGATAGACTACGCAAGGGAAGATAAACCTAACGACAAGAAAAATTTGCTTGGCGTCGAAAACTTCTTCTTTAACAGTGCGTGCGCCGCTAAGAATAAAAAGTCCCGCGCCGGAGACAATCCACTTGTCATCAAAGCAAAGGTCGTTTCGGACGGTAATAGCACTCCTGTTATCTCGGTCAGCGACGCCAATAAAATTCTTACAGAGAACGAAGCCTCCCATTTCCTAGACGAAGGCTCGGTTGTATTCACGGGCTACAGAGTCGGCGGCGTGCGTGCATGACTAAGCATAAGTATTGGAAATGGCTGGTGCTTCACTCGTGGGAATTGTGGATTGCCTTTATCGTAAGTTCAATCGCGGCGACGAATTGGCTTGCCGAGGTTGACTACCGCGTATCGGATTGGATTTATCAACGCCCCGGCGAAGTCAGCTCCGAAATCGTCATTGTTGGCATTGACACGGAGACGCTAAACAAGTTCGGACCTTTATCGTCGTGGCTCCGGCGTGACGTATCGAAGGTTATCACTTACCTAAACGAACACGACCCGCAAGCACGCCCCGCCGTCATCGGTCTGGACTTTCTTTTTACTGGCGAGAACTCTCAAGCTCCGGACGTGGACAAACGCCTTGTCGAGACCGTCGCGAAGTATGATAACGTTGTCTTAGCGTCGGCGGTGATTATGGACGAGGAAGACGCCGCAAGCGATAATCCTTTTGACATGTGGAATAAATCTTGGACGTGGGATGCGCCCTTCAAAGCATTGGCGGAGGTCGCTGACACGGGTCACATCTGCGAACCTTACGACGCGGACGGCATCATACGTCATCAACTGCTTTTCGTGAACGTGACGGAACGCGGGCAACTTTATTCCTTCGCAAGAATCATCTACGAGAAGTTCTGCCACTACAAAGGCATTGCCCCGAATCCCCCGCCGAAGACTAAAGGCGACGGGCTTTACTGGTTGCCATTCACCGCCAAAAGCTACAGCCGAGGAATCAACTTCGACGACGTGTTAGAAGGGAAGGTTAGCTCGGACTTTTTCCGCGATAAGATTGTTTTGATTGCACCCTACGCGCCGGGCATGGGTGATGACTTCGTAACCGCTTTAGACCGTTCGTCGACTGTTTACGGCGTCGACCTGCACGCCAACGCAATTCAAGCCTTCCAAAAGGGTTTTTTCCCGCGTGAGGCAAAACAATCGTATCAGCTTATAATCCTGTTCTTTGTTAGCTTTATCTCAACTATACTCTTCCAAAGCGGCAAGCTCTCCATCGTGGCGACGACGTGGCTTATCCTCTGCGCGGGGTGGCTCGGCGTCTGCAAGGTCTCTTATCAGAACGAAATCATCTTGCACGCCTTGTGGGGACCGCTGGCAGTTACGGTTTTGTTTATCTGTGTGGTCTCGGTTAAGTACATTCGCACCCGCGCCGAACGCGATATGGTGACTTCAACCTTTGGACGCTACGTCGACCCGACGATTATGAGTCAGCTCCTTGAAAGTAAAACAGTTGACGTGGGCGGCTCGCTGAAAAATATTGCGGTTCTATTCGTGGACATTCGCGGCTTTACGACGATGAGTGAGCAGTTGCCGCCGCCGATGGTCGTCGAGATTCTCAACCAGTACCTGACGCTTACGACGAACTGCATAAGACGACACCACGGCACGCTTGATAAATTCGTGGGCGATTGCACGATGGCTTTTTGGAACGCGCCTTTGCCGCAGAAAGATCCCGTGTTGCTTGCCTGCCGCGCCGCCCTTGACATGATTAAGGATTCGGAAGGGTTGCGGGCGGAGCTTAAGGCTCGTTACGGTCGGGAAATTGCCTTCGGCGTGGGCGTGCATTGGGGTAGCGCGGTCGTCGGCAACATAGGCAGTCCGTTCCGCATGGATTACACTGCCATTGGCGACACCGTGAACACTGCGGCGCGTCTTGAGGCTAATGCGCCGGGCGGGACGGTCTATATCTCTCGTGACGTGGCGGAAATCTTAGGCAAGCGGGCTAACGTCACGTCTTTGGGCGATACCGTCAAGCTAAAGGGCAAGGCGGATGGCTTCGAGGTTCTGATTTTGAATTCATTAGTTGAAACGGAGGAGGTAATCTCCGCATGAAAAGTTTTAAGCTGACTGTCTTGGGGGCACGCGGCTCCGTGTCAGTGAGCGGGAAGGATTTTTCGATTCACGGCGGCGCGACTTCATGCTACAGGGTGCAAGCCGGCGGCGAGGAAATTTATCTGGACGCGGGCACAGGAATAGTAAACGCCACGCCACTTGAGACTTCCCGCATAACGATTTTGCTGACGCACCTGCACCTAGACCACGTCATAGGGTTGCCGTTCTTCGCCGCCTTAACGCACAAAGACAGACCGATTGATATTTACGCTCGCGAACGGGCAGGGCTTCAACCGAAGGAGGCGATTGACCGACTGATTGACAATCCCTTTTGGCCCGCGAAGATTGAAACCTATCCCGCGAAGGTGACGTTTCATCTCCCGCCGAAGAGATTTTCTATCGGAGCAGTGGAAGTCGACACGTTGGAGGGCTGTCATCCAGGCGGCTCGACGATTTATAAGCTGACCTATCAGGGCAAGTCTTTAGTCTACGCGACGGACTTTGAACACGAGCCAAAAGCTTGCGCGGCATTGACGACCTTTGCAAAGAACTGCGACTTGCTACTTTATGACGCACAGTACACGGCGGCGGAGTATCCCCATTACAAAGGCTACGGACATTCCACGCCGGAAGAGGGAATCAAAATCGCCGAGCTTGCCAACGTCAAAAGGCTCCTGTTTGTACACCACGCGCCTTGGCGGACGGATAAAGACTTCGCGCAAATGCAACAGGACTTCGCGAGAATCAACCAGGAAATCATACTGTAAAGGACATTAACCATGAGAGAAAAAATTACGGCGGAGAAATTGCTTGACGACATCTTCTCCATAATGCAACGCCTGTACAACGAAATGCGCTCGAACAAGGAAAAGCACGATAGCCATCTTAAGGTCTTTGAAATCTTCGCGGAGCTTGGGCGGACGCTCGTTTCAGCGGATAGGGCTAGCTTTTGGCGTTGGGATAAACGCGAACATAAATTGCTGACGACTGCCGCCACGGGCACGCAACAAATCGTCATAGACGACACGACCGGGCTTGTCGGTCAAGCACTGGCAGAAAATCGAGCCGTCATAACCAACGACCCTTACAATCACCCGAATTTCAATTCAGCCGTGGACAAAAAAACTGGCTACGTTACAAAGTCAATCCTCGTTATGCCCGTATCGAATTGCCGCGGCGAGACTATCGGAGCCTTCCAAGTCATAAACAAGCTTGACGACGACGGCTTCGACGAGGTGGAAGACACCAAACGACTTTCCGTGGCGGCGTTTATCTGCGGCATGGCTCTTGAATCCGATATGTTCTTGGCGGACTCTCAACGCGACAACCTCACGGAATTAAAGAATCGGTTCGCCTTCCACAGCGATTACGAGTCGAAGTATCGCTACAAGAAAATTCCCATGTCGATTGCTATCTGCGACATTGACTTTTTTAAGAAGGTCAACGACACCTACGGGCACAATGCCGGCGACGCGGTGTTGAAGCACGTTGCACAAATGCTGGAGATGAAAACCCGCTCTTCAGATAGCGTCTATCGTTGGGGCGGCGAGGAATTTATTATCGTCCTTGAGGGTGCGCCCTTAGCTGGTGCGTTCATTGCGGCGGATAGGGTTCGGCAAGCCATTATGAATTCGGTTTGCAAGTTCGAGGATAAGGAAATCAAAGTTACGATGAGTTTTGGTTGTGCCGAGATTGATAACAAACTTTCTGCTGAGGAGAATATCAAGATAGCGGACGGGCGGCTTTATCGTGCTAAGGCGAACGGTCGCAATCAAGTTGTTATCGACGACTGACGGAGGAACCTTCATGCAGATTAAAGGAACGCTGATGCTATTGGGCGCGGCGTTTTTTTGGGGGACGACGTTCGTAGCACAGCTTGAAGGCATGGACGGACTCGGACCCTTTTCTTATGCGGCGGCGAGATATTTAACGGGCTTTATGTCTCTGGTCGCGGTGCTACTCTACACACGCAAGCAACGAGCCAAAGAGCGTCGGCGGAAAAATTATCGGCGCGGCTTTGCAATCGGTCTGCTAATCGGCGTCGTGCTGTTCATCGCAAGTTCAATGCAACAAATTGCCCTGCAGTATTCCACGGCGGGCAAGGCGGCGTTCATCACGTGCCTTTATATCGTGTTCGTGCCGCTGGGCGCAAAACTCCTAGGCAAGATAATCCGTTGCGAGAACTGGATAGGCGCAGGGCTTGCAATCGTCGGTTTGTACCTGTTGGCGGTCAGCGAGGGCTTATCGATTCAAGCGGGCGACGTGATACTTTTCCTTAGCGCGTTCGTGTGGACGGCGCAAATTTTATTGGTAGACAAGTTCGCGACTCGTATGGACTTAATCGAATTGTCCGCCGCGCAACTTTTTATCGTGATGGTTTTGAGTTTTGCGGCAATGTTCGCACTGGAGACGCCGAGCCTTAGCGCAATGGTCAAGGCGGCTTTCCCGATACTTTATGGCGGCGTGATGAGTGCGGGCGTTGCGTTCACTCTTCAGCTTTACGGGCAACGATACGCCGAACCATCGACAGCGGCAATCCTAATGAGCTTCGAGGCAATCTTCGGAGCATTGGCGGGTTGGTTCTTCCTAGGCGAAGTCATGACGGCGCGTGAACTTGTCGGCTGTGGGCTGATGTTAATCGGAATGCTCGCGACGCAGTGGACGATTATAAAGCGGAGCTTGTGAAGGAAAATTTTTGGGCGCGTCGAAAATTGACGAAAATATTTTTTGAGAGGAACGAAACGTAATGGGGGCTAATGATTCGGCAATCCAGGAGGCGTTGAATAAACTTCGCCTGAACAAAGAACGCCAGAAGGCTCAAGACGACGCGGCGATAAAAAAAGCCCTCGTCACGATAAAAGTATTCGGCGTGGGCGGCGGCGGCAACAGCGTCCTTAAACGCATTGCCGAAAGTGACTTCTTGGAGATTGAACTCGTCGCGGTCAATACGGACTCGCACGCGCTGAGCTTTTCAAACCTAGACAAGATTAAGACAGTGCAAATCGGCGAATCGTTGACTAAGGGACGCGGCACGGGCGGCAAGGTCGCAATCGGTGAGCAGGCGGCTAAGAATGATTCCGAACGCTTAAAGGAAATGATGACTGGCGCGGATATGATTTTCATAACGGCAGGTATGGGTGGCGGCACGGGAACGGGTGCGGCTCCGGTGATTGCTCGGCTCGCTAAGGAAATGGGGATATTAACCGTCGGCGTCGTCACAATTCCGTTTAAGTTCGAGGGCATTCGCAAGCAACGCATCGCCAATGAAGGTATCGTCCGTATGCAGTCGTACATGGACGCTTTGATTGTCGTAAAGAACGATAACTTGATGAAGCTCCCAGAGAACAAAGGCTTAACGGTGGTCACTGCTTTTGAGGCGGCGGACTCGGTTTTGCGGCAGGCGATTCGTTGCGTGGCTGAACTCATCTTGACCACTGGCGTAATTAACGTTGACTTCGCGGACATGACGACGATATTTAGGCAGAGTGAGTCAAGCGACGCGCTCCTTGGCATTGGACGTAGCAATATAAGCGCAGTCAAGGCTGTGCAAGAGGCGATTGAAAGCCCGTTGATTGATAAGTCCTTGAAGGGCGCACGCGGCATAATCCTAAACATCACAGGCGACGAAACTTTGCCGATTCACGACGTGAACGCCGCCGCAAGTTACATCTTCAGCCAGACCGAAGACGACGTTAATATCATTCTCGGCACGGTGATTGATAAGAGTATGAACGGCATGATTCAGGCTACGATTATCGCCACGGACTTTGCAGACAGTCTCGCGTTGAAGTCGCCGGTTGTCGAAGCCCCCAAATCAACAGTCACGGTATCGAAGGGCTTTAACTTTGAGGCTCCAAAACCTCCGCCTCCGCCGCAAAATACTTTCCAGTTGCCAACGTTCAATTTCCGCCCGCGTGATGACAGATGAGATTCCAACGGCTGAAACTTTTAATCGGCGACGAAAACTTTTCCAAGCTGACTGGGGCACGGGTTGCGGTTTTCGGCGTGGGGGGCGTTGGTTCGTTCGCGGTTGAGGCTCTGGCTCGTTCGGGCGTTGGGCATTTGATTTTGATTGACAAGGACGACATCGACGCGACGAACATTAACAGGCAACTCCACGCGTTAAGCTCGACGGTTGGACGCTCTAAGGTGGAAGTTATGCGCCAGAGAATTCAAGATATAAATCCCGCCGCCAAGGTCGATACGATTCAAAAGTTCTTCTTGCCCGGCGAAGACGTCGAGGATTTTTTTATTTTCCGCTATGATTATGTCGTCGACGCGATAGACACGTTAACGGCGAAAATTTTTCTGGTCGAAGAGTGCACGCGGCGCGGGATAAAAATTATCTCAAGCATGGGCGCGGGCAATAAGTTAGATGGCACACGCTTTAAGGTCTCGGATATTTATCAAACGAGCGTCGACCCTGTGGCTAAAGTCATGCGCAAGAAGCTTAAGGAACGCGGCATTGAACGCTTGAAGGTCGTTTGGTCGGACGAGCCTCCGCGACGTGTGGAAGAGTTTATCGGTAGCAATGCATTCGTGCCGAGTATCGCGGGCTTGATTATGGCGGGCGAGGTCGTTAAGGATTTAATAAGCGGCAAAATGTAGACAAGCGAAAATCTTTGTGCTATATTCTGCAAACGGGAGGCGAAAGGTTGCAATGAGTTCAAAGTTATCAGGCAAGGTGGCGTTCGTAACAGGCGCATCACGCGGCATAGGACGAGCAATAGCACTAAGACTAGCGAAGGATGGAGCAAAAGTCGCGTTAAACTTCTCAAGCAACGTATCAAAAGCCGAGGAAGTCAAAGCCCAGATAGAAGCGGCAGGCGGCGAAGCAATGCTTGTTCAAGGTGACGTTGCAAAGTTCGAGGTCGTGACGGAGCTGATAAAAAGAGTCGTCGACGTGTGGGGACGGTTGGATATCCTAATCAACAACGCCGGCATAACCCGCGACAATCTCCTAATCAAGATGACGGAAGACGACTTCGACAGAGTTATCAGCACGAACCTAAAGGGCGTCTTCAACTGCACGAAGGCTGTAACTAGGCTGATGATGAAGCAACGCGGCGGACGAATCGTGAATATGTCGAGTGTCGTGGGACTCAAAGGCAACATAAGCCAAGCCAACTACGCGGCGGCAAAGGCGGGCATAATCGGATTCACGAAGTCGGCGGCGCGGGAGCTTGCGTCGCGTGGTGTGACAGTCAACGCAGTGGCACCGGGCTTTATCAACACCGATATGACTGCCGTGCTCAGCGAAAAAGTCAAGGAAGTAATGATGCAAGAGATACCTGCGGGAAGAATGGGAACTCCCGAAGACGTTGCCAATGCAGTGGCGTTCTTGGTATCAGATGAGGCGGCGTATATCACGGGACAGGTTTTGTCAGTAGATGGCGGAATGGTCATGTGACGCGGCTTTGAAAGGAGGTGACTGTAAGTGTCAACGTTTGAGCAGGTTAAGAAAATCGTCAAAGAGCAACTTGGAGTCGAAGAGGACGAGATTCAGATGAGCTCGACTTTCGTCGATGACTTGGGCGCGGATTCTTTGGACATAGTCGAATTAATCATGGCGTTCGAGGAGGAATTCAATATCGAAATCCCCGACGAGAAGGCCGAGAAAATTAAAACCGTCGAAGATGTCGTTAAGTACATAGACGGAGAAAACAACGCTTGATGAGTTATGGGGGATTAGTGGTTAGGCTCTCTAATCGTTAATCCCTAACAGCTTTTTTGGAGAGGATTATCCGTGAGACTACCGGAACTAAAAATAGGAAGCAAGATAGCAAAAATCCCAATCGTGCAGGGCGGCATGGCAATAAGGCTATCGACTGCACGGCTTGCGGCGGCGGTTGCCAAAGAGGGCGGCATAGGATTAATCGCGGCGTCGGGCATGGCTCATGACGAATTGCGATACGAGATAAAGTTGGCACGCTCCTTAACCGACGGCATAATCGGAATAAACATCATGGTCGCGGCAAGTGATTTCGCAGGGATTGTTCATACGGCGATAGACGCGGGGATTGATTTAATCGTTGCGGGCGCGGGGTTTTCGCGAGATATTTTCGGGCTGGGCAGGGAGTCTGGCACGCCGATAGTCCCAATAGTTTCCTCTGTCAAGCTGGCGAAGATTTCACAGAAGCTGGGAGCCGCGGCAGTCGTCGTCGAAGGCAAAGAGGCGGGCGGGCACCTCGGCACGGATATTTCTGTTCGCGAGCTGATTGAACCGATTCGCGCCGCAGTCAATATCCCCGTTATCGCGGCGGGCGGAATCCTCACTGGCAAAGATATAGCCGACGTTTTGAAGATGGGCGCAAACGGCGTGCAAATGGGTTCACGTTTCGCGGCGAGTCTTGAAGCGAACGGCGCACCGAGCTTGAAGGAATATTACCTCAAGTCGCAACCGGAAGATGTCGTCGTTATCAATAGCCCAGTTGGTTTGCCGGGGCGGGCGGTGCGAACTCCTTTTTCCAAACGAGTGATGGCAGGCAACGTTCCGCCGAAGACTTGCGACTCGTGCTTGAAGGCGTGCAAGCATAACTTCTGCATCGTCCGAGCCTTGACGCGAGCACAGCAAGGAGATTTGGAAACGGGTTTAGTTTTCACCGGCGAATACATGCCGCGTATCAAAGAAATCTTGCCCGTCAAGGAAATTATCCGTCAACTGGTTACGGAGGCGGAGCAGTTCTATCAGACATAAAAAATCCCCTTCCAGATTCGGAGGGGGAAATTTTTTTAGCCGAAAAATAGCTTAAAGACTGCTTGAAAGTTTTCGTGAGCCGATTGCCAGACGGGTATCAGTGACACGCCGAAGAACAGGATAAAGTTGAGTATCACCGCCGCCAAAGATTTTTTTATGACGGAGTAAACTGCAAGCACCGCGCACACGCCCCATATCGCAAGCTGCCAAATCTGAGCGGCGAGGGCGTCCATATAAACCGAGTACATAAGCACGCACACCAGGAACAACAGCAGGATTGATAGCGCGAGTATCCATTTAAAACGCGGCGTCATGTGGAAGATTCCGTTGCCGTTTTCGTCCTTGACCTCGTCGAGTGAGCTTACGTCAAAGCGTGCGTCGCCTTCGTTGCGGGTCGTCTGCTCCGTCTTGTTGAAGTTGTTGTCGTTCATAGAATCGCCTCCCAAAACGATTTTAAAATGACGCCCGCCCTTAGTCAAGCAGTGGTCAAGTTGAATTCTTAAGGAGATGTTTAAATGAGTCCGCGAATCGGGCATATAAACTTCTTGAACGTCCTGCCGCTCCATTACGGTTATCAACACGCGGCGCAGGATTTGCAAATCGTCTACGGCGTGCCGACCTTCCTAAATGCCGAGCTTGCGGCGGGACGAATTGACCTTAGCAACGTCTCTTCGATTGAATACGCCCGCCAAAGCAATAGCCTGCTAATTTTGCCTAAGCTTTGTGTTCGTGCTGATGACGACGTGACGAGTATAATCTTAGTCTCCCGCAAGCCGATTGATAAAATCCGTGACGATAAAATTATCCTAACGTCCAAATCGGCGACGGCTCAACGGTTGCTGAAGATTATCCTGCACGAAAGCTACGACGCCGCCCCCGACTACCAGACGCGCCCCATAACTATCGATAAGCCCATTGACGACGACGCGACCGCCGCGCTATTCATAGGTGACGACGCACTTTATCTTTATCTGCACCGCCCAGAAGGTTTCTACGTCTACGACATTGGGCACGAGTGGCACAAGCTTACCGGTCGGCAGATGGTTTACGCGCTGTGGACTGTCAGAAAAGAATTCGTCATCAATCAGCCCGAATTATTCAAGACGTCGTATGAAAAGATTCTTCGGGCGTTCGCGTTCGGAATTGAGCACAAGGCGCAGGCGATTGAGTCCGTGCTATCGACGAAGCCTTTTACCTTCGACGAGCTGGATAAATATTTGGGCGGCGCGATTAAGTGGGATTTGACGGCGGACGCTTTGGAGGCTCTCAAGCTTTACTATCACAAAGCCGCCGCGTTGAAGCTGATTGACGGCGAACCGGAGCTGGAGTTTGCAAATGCTTAACACAAAAAAATTTCTGCGAATCGTCATCGGCGTTGCGTTGAGTGTTCTTATCGGCGCGGGGCTGATGATTTTTGTTTACTCGTTGCCGGCGGGTCGCGTCGTCCGAAGTGTTCAAGCAGGTTTGGAAATCTACGAACGAGAAGGAACTTACCCGGCGTGGGGTTCGGGCGAACATTCAAAGCTAGACAACTTCACCGATGCGATAATGCTACTTGAGGTCACGCACCCGATAAGCGTCACCGTCCAAGCGGCAATGCTCAATCCACGCTATGGACTCCCGCAGGACGAAAAGCCCGTTGACGCCTTGATAAAAGTTCTGCACGGCGACACGAGCGGCTTAACCGAAATAAACTACCCGCGTTATTGGCATGGCTACTTAGTGATTCTCAAGCCAATGCTCCTGGCAACGCAAATTCAGCACGTGCGAATGTTGCTGGCGTACACGGACTTTATCTTGTTCGTCGTGGCGTTGCTCATGCTTTATAAAGCCTTCGGGACGCCGCACGCGCTAGCCTTCGCCGCCGCCGTCATGACGATAAACTTGGTCTCGGTGTCGATGTCGTTCCAATTCTCATCAATTTACGTCGTGACGTTGACGGCGATAATCATCATGCTCAAAAAAAATCGCCGCCTCCTAGACGACGAACTTTATCCGTACTTCTTCGCGGCAATCGGAATAATCGTCGCGTACACGGACTTTTTAACCTATCCTGTCTTCTCCGTCGGCTTGCCGCTGATTGTCTTCTACCTGCTCAACAAAGACACTCCGCTTAAGGTCATGGGCGGGCTTTTAATCTCGTGGGGCGTCGGCTATGCGGGCATGTGGTCGGGCAAATGGATTGCGGCTTACGCTTTGACGGGGCAGAACGTTCTGGCGGACGGACTTCATCAAATCATGGTTCACGCAAGAGTTGTCAGCGACCACGCCGACGCGGGCTGGCAAATCTCCTTCCTCAGCGCGATTCAAAGGAACATTGCGACCTTGGGGCATGGACCAATTAGAATTTTTCTGTTCGTCGGGATACTCGCCCTGCTTTACGTTCTGATTAGCCGTCGACACCTCATCACCCGCCGAATTGTTCTGCCGTATCTGCTACCTGCCGTGTTGCCGTTCGTCTGGTACGTCATGGCAAGCGGGCATTCACACATTCACGCCTTTTTTACTTATCGCGGGCTTGCCGTCACAATTTTTGCTCTGGCGTGTCTAGCGATTGATTTAATTCGTGAAGAACATGTGCGCGACGGGTGCCGCGATAAGCAAGCTGATAATCGTCCGCTCAAGGAAGAGGATAAACAGTTCGGGCAGGTTGACGGGGATTTTGGAGCCGAGGATAAGCCCGCCGACCTCCGATAAGTAAATCAGTTGCGTGACGGAAATAACTGCCACGATAAATTTTGCCATGGGGCTTGTAATCGTGCCCGCCGCGAGGACTGACGGCGTGAACATGTCCGTAAAGCCGACAATCATCGTTTTGGAAACGGCTTCGGCTTGTGGCACGTCGAGGAGTTGCAATAGCGGCAGGAACGGCAAGCCCAGCGTGTCAAAAATCGTCGTGTGATTCGCCAAGACCAAAGCCAACGTTCCTATGCACATGACGACCGGTAAAACTCCAAACCACATGCCCGCCGCGTTCTTGAATGCGCCTTCCATGAATTGTTCAAAGCCGCTGTGTTCGGCGACGCGCTCACGAGCCAAGGCGATTCCGTATTGAAAAGACGTTGTGTAACCTTCGGGCAGGTTCTCGCCCATTGCCTTGCCGGGCACTAAGTATTCGTCCTTCTTCAGGCTAAGCGGTGGGATTCTCGGTAAGATTAACGCGCAGACGATACCAATCGCGCAGATTAAAAGGTAGTACAGCCCGAAGTATTCCATTAAATCGACCTGCGCCAACACGACGATAGAAAACGTAATTGACACGGCGGAAAAGGTCGTTGAGATAATCGCCGCCTCGCGTTTGGAGTAATAGCCGCCCTCATATTGATTCGCCGTGAGCATGACGCCTAAGGTACCGTCACCAATCCAAGAGGTGATGCAGTCGACTGCGGCGCGTCCAGGTATCGTGAACAGCGGACGCATAACTTTTGTAAGCAACGCGCCGATAAATTCCAGTAGCCCGAAATCTAACAGCAACGGCAGTAAGAGCCCAGCCAGAAGGAAAATTACAACCAAGACGCTGAGCAAATCATTTAGCACGAAGCCGCCGTTGTCAGCTGAAGTTATCAGACTGATGACGCCCGCGCCGCCTTCGCCCGACTCAATGCCAAGATATGTCAGCCAAATGAATATCGCGCCGAAAATCCGAATCACAACCCAAATCGCCGTCGTCGAGAACGTATTAGCCACGATTGGATAAGTCGCAATGAAATTCGGCTTGCCTAAGAAAACTATGCCGAGAATCGCCGACAACGTAACTATCCCGACGCATAATACTGGCAGAAACTCGCCAATCACATTGCTAATCATGTCCGCGATAATTTTAACGACGATTGTCCAGCTCCCGTCGTATTGCACGGGAATCATAAACAAAATAATCCCGATGATTGACGGAACTAAGAATCCCGCCAATGAACCTTGCTGTTTGCTTTCCATTTCAATCTCCTTCGCAAAAAAAATTATCCCTTAGTTTACCGCTAAGGGATTTTACAACTTTTCTTTGCTGAATACAAATTTTTTTATGTTTATCGCTTGAATCGCTTTTCCACCCGCGTAAACACCAACGGGATTATGAATAGGATTGAGAAGAACGGCAAAAACGCTTTAAAGAACTCGTAAGCCTCGACGCTAAGGAAGAATTTCAGCAAGGGATACACGACGACGGCTATCACGCCCAAAATCCCGATGCCGATTATTATTCGCCAGAGTTTATCCTTCGGCGGGACTTTCGTCTTGAAGTTGATAAATTTTTGTTCGAGGAACCAGCCTAAGAAGAACGATAGCCCAAATCCGAGCGCGTCAAAGGAATCTATCCGCGCCGTCAGCGGGTCGACGATTACTTTTCCGTTCAAAATGTCTTCGGGATATGGCTTGAAATACAGATACAGGAAAATCACCGTGCAGATTATTATTCCGCAGATAAAGAACATTAATTTCCGTTCCTCGTCCTTGCCTATCCAATTAAAGAGCCGCTCAGCCACAAAGAACAGCCCGATTGAATACGCCATCGCTACTAAAACGTCCTGCGGAGTGTGCACGCCTAGAAAATTTCGGCTGAACGCCACCATTAATACGATTAAGCCGCAGGGAATTATCAGCCACGAAACGATTTTCCGATAAAAGAACGCAAATCCGCCGAAAATAGCCGTTGCAAATTGAGTATGACCGCTCGGAAAGGAAAAATTCGACGCTTTTTGCATTGCATCAGCCGCTGGTATCAATTCTGAACTGCTAAACCACGGTCGATAGACGCAAAACGTCCCTTTGAGCAATTCATTTATCACGCGCCCGAACTCGGCATTGAATAAGATAAAAATTCCCGCGTTCTTGTTAATGCACCAGAAAAGTATCGCCGGAATCATCGCTGTCAGTGCGCTTTTCGGTAGGCTTGAGACTAAAGTAAAAAATCCTTCGCCGCCCCAATCGTTACGAAGTCCTTGCAAGAAAATCAGATAATCTAAGTCCACAATGCGCCTCCGAATCAATACAGCGGATATTTTTCGCAGAGAGCCGCAACTCTTGCCCTTGCCTCAACTTTTTTGTCCTCGTCAGCGGGATTATCCAAAACCAAGGCGATTATGTTTGCAACTTCGCGCATATCATCTTCTTTAAAGCCGCGAGTGGTCAAAGCAGGACTGCCAAGCCTCAAACCACTAGTTACGAACGGGCTACGCGGCTCA
>JAFQZB010000279.1 GCA_017406175.1 Selenomonadaceae bacterium
AACTCAAACCATGTCGACCGCCATTTACGCCGCCGTCCAAGCCAACGATTACGATTCGGCTTTCAAGTGGGCGGCACTTCTCGCGCTGTTCTCGCTGATTTTTATCTACGTCATGAATCTATTCGTTCGGCGCAAAGCTTAAGGCTCCATTCGCGTCAAGTCTTCAAAGCGCATGACCTCTTTATCGAAGCGCAACCGTATCGAAGTCGTGGGACCGTTGCGGTTCTTTGCGATAATCAGCTCGGCGATATTCTCGTTGCTCGTGTCGTCGCGGTTGTAATATTCGTCGCGGTAAAGGAACATAACAATATCGGCGTCTTGCTCCAAGGAGCCCGATTCTCTAAGGTCGCTAAGTTGCGGCTTTTTTTCTGCACGCATCTCCACGGAGCGGCTTAGCTGACTTAGCGCGATTACAGGAACTTCCAATTCACGCGCCAAACCTTTAATCCCGCGGCTTATCTCCGAAATTTCCTGTTGCCGATTCTCCGCGCGCCCGCCCTGTATCAGCTGCAAGTAGTCGATAATCACCATATCCAAGCCGCGTTCGTGCTTAAGCCGCCGCACTTTACTGCGCAATTCCAAAAGACCTATGCCCGCCGTGTCGTCGATGTAAAGTTTAAAGCCGCTCATCTCGTTTAGGGCGTCAACCAGCGCGTGCATGTCATTGTCATTTATATTTCCCGTGTTCAGATATTGGCTGTTCACGCCGCTCCACGTCGATAAAATTCTGTTGCCCAGTTGCATCTTGCTCATTTCCAGCGAAAACACTCCGACAACTTTTCCGCGCTTTGCCGCATTAGTCGCGATATTCAATGCCAAAGCTGTCTTGCCCATGGAAGGACGCGCCGCCAAAATTATCATGTCCGACTTTTGAAAACCGTTTAGCACCCTGTCCAAATCGATAATCCCGCTCGGCACGCCGGCTATCTCGTTCGGGCGATTGAGTATTTCGTTTATCCGCTCGAATGAACGCAACATTACTTCCGACAAGCCCTCGAAACCCGTGCGATTCTGCGCCGCGCTCACTGATAATATTTTCCGCTCCGCCGCCTCCAAGATAGTTTCTACGCTTTCGCGTTCGGATTCTGCCTCGTCAGCTATTTCGCGCCCTGCCTCCGTCAGCCGCCGCAATATCGATTTCTCTTTGACTATCTTTGCGTAATATTCCGCCCGCGCCGTCGTATATTCCAGCGGCAACAGTCCGAACAAATATTGCCGCGTTACTCGCTTTATGTCGTCGTTTTTGCGCAGTTCATTTTCCACCAACAGCACGTCGATTGGTGCGCCTTGCCCGTACAGAAACTGCAACACCCGATAGATCAGCTTGTGTTCGGGGCGGTAAAAATCTTCCTCGTTTAGCAGTGTCGAAACCTGCGCAATCGCCCGCCCCTCTTCCAACATCAACGAACTTAAAAGTTTTTTCTCGACTTCTATTATCGCCAGAGCTTTTTCTTCCGTCACGTCACGCCGCTCCTTCGTCGAGGATTTGCGCAAGGACGCGGCGCACTTCTTCCATATCGACGCGGGTATTGTAGCACGGACCGTTCGGGCGAATATTCAAAACTCCGACGGCGGGCAACGGATAAACATCTTGAATGCCGCTCATCAAGTCGCGCTCGCAGGCAATCGCCAAAACTGCTTGCGGGCGATTTTTCATGACGACTTGCCGCGCCAATGTCCCGCCCGTCGCCACAAAAAAAGTAAAGCCCATTTCGTCAGCCAACTTCATCAGGTCGCCGACATTGCACCCGCCGCAACGTTTGCAGTTATTCGGGTCGCGAGTAATTTTGTGCGGGCACGTGGAAAGTTGCAGGCAATGCGGGCTGAGCACGAGCAATTTTTTCGCGGGAACTTTTATACCGCTCTTCATGAAAATTAAATTGCTCACCGCCACGAACGAGCCTTCTATCTGCCGCCGCTTGATGCCGAAAATTTTTCCGATACGCACCGCCAACGGAAATAAAAATTTAATGATTGCGAAGCTGTAGCGGTGGAATAATTTCAGCGTCGGAAAACCTTTCAGAGCCAAGACCATATTGCACACCGCGCCGAACGAGAACGTCGAGATAAAAATTAAAAACGCGCCGACAATCGCGGGCAGGTATTCAAAAATATTTTCCAGCCCCGGGCAGCAAATCAGCCACAGCCCGTAAAATGCCAGCGCGACAAAAAATTCCGCCGCCAACAACAAGCCCAGGAACAATCTTTTTTTCGGGCGCACCAATGCCAATGAGTTCAACAAAATTTTTCACCTGCCTCATGCGAATCGATTTAAATCTTTCAGAGCGAACTTTATCAGCTGTTCGGTCGTGGCGTTCGCGGGAGCTTTTTGGAATGCCGCAGAAATTTCCGCCGCCGTGTAGCCCAGTGCCTCCAAAGCCTCCGCCGCGTCGTCTTGTGCTGTCGATTGAATCTGCGCGGGCTGAAAATCTTCCTCGGCAAAATTTTCGGCGAGCGATTGAACTTTACCTTTAAGCTCCAGCAAAATTCTTTCGGCGGATTTTTTGCCTATGCCCGGCAAGCGCGTCAAAGTTTTCAAATCCTGCAAGGTCACGGCACGGGCAAAATCCTTGGCAGAAATTTTGGAGACGACGGAAAGGGCACTCTTCGCGCCAATGCCGTTGACCGTCAAGAGCAATTCAAACAGTGCGAACGCCGCTTGATTCTTCATGCCGAACAAAGTTATAGAGTCTTCGCGAACCGCCGTGTGAATAAAAAATTCTTCCGCCGCGCCGAGTGTCAAAGTTTGCCGTGTCTGCGCGTCGACGAAAATTTTGTAACCGACGCCGTGCACATCGAGGATACAGCTATCGTCGAAGAGGAATTTAACGTTGCCGCTCAAGTAACCAATCATCGCTTAAGTCTCCAAAAAGTTTCTTCGTGCTAAGCTGTTAGCCTCGTAGCCCGCCGCGATAGAGATTGCCAAGGCGTCCGCCGCGTCGTCGGGTTTGGGCGGCTCGTCTAGGTTCAAAAGCTTTGTGACCATGTAAATGACTTGCTCCTTAGTCGCGCCGCCGTAGCCCGTGATTGACTGCTTGACCTCGTTGGGCGTAATTTCTATCACGTCCAGATTATTTTGCGCCGCACTCAACAGCACGACGCCGCGAGCTTGCCCGACGGGTATTGCGGTCGTTGCGTTCTTGCCGAAGAAAAGCTTTTCAATGCCCATGACTTGCGGGCGGAACTCCTTAATCAGCGCGTCAAGCTCCGTGTGAATCTTAAGTAGCCGGTCTTGCATACGGGCTTTCGGGCTGGTGGTTATCACGCCAAACTTTTTAGCTTGAAGTTGTCCTTGCAGGTGTTCGACTAAGCCAAAGCCGCAAATCGCCGAGCCAGGGTCAATGCCTAAGGCGAGCATTAATCGAACTCGTAATTGCCGTAGACGTTTTGAACGTCGTCATCTTCGTCGAGGGCGTCGAGGAGCTTTTGCATTTTCTCCGCGTCCTTATCGGCAAGGGCAACGGTCGTATCGGGGACTTGCGTTATCTCGGCGGAGGCAGTCTCAATTCCCTTTTCGGCAAGGGCGGCTTCAATCGCGTTGAAGTCTTCGGGGGCGGCGGTTATCTCAAAGGACTCGTCGTCAGCCTCGAAGTCTTCCGCGCCCGCGTCCATTGCGATTTCCATTAACGCATCCTCGTCGTCGAAAGTCTCCTTGTCGACTGTGAAGACTGCTTTCTTTTTAAACATCCACGCAACGCAGCCGTTTTCGCCGAGATTGCCGCCGTGCTTGCTGAAGATATGCCGAATGTTAGCCGCCGTGCGATTGCGATTGTCCGTCAAGATGTCTAGCATGATAGCCGCGCCGCCCGGACCGTAGCCCTCGTAAGTAATCTCTTCCAAGTTCGACGCGTCGGAGGCTCCCAAGCCCTTTTGAATGGCGCGATTGATATTGTCTTTGGTTACGTTGTTAGATTTAGCCTTCGACAGCGCAAGCTTAAGGCGCATATTGCCGGTTGGGTCTGCGCCGCCCATCTTCACGGCGATTGTAATTTCTCGGCTAATCTTGGTCGTCATTGCGCCTCGGATAGCGTCGTTAGCTCCCTTTTTGCGTTTAATCGTCGCCCACTTTGAATGTCCTGACATAATCACAACTCCTTCTTAAAATAAATAACGTCGCTCATCGGGTTATCATAATAAGGTGCGGTCTCGACGAAGCCAAATTTCTTGTAAAGGCGAATTGCACTTTCAAACGGCGTTATCGTGTCGAGAACAATTTCTCTGAAACCGTCTTCCCTTGCAAAGTTTATAATCGCCTCGATGAGCTTACTTCCCGCATGATGTTCGCGATAACCTTCTCGGACGAAAAGCCTTTTCATTTCGCAACGCTCGGTCGTGAGTTTGTGATAAGCAACGCAACCAACAATCTCACCGTCGAGAGCCGCGCCGAGCAAACGACCTTCGGGCGGCGTGTATTTAGCGGATAAGTCGTTCAGTTCGTCGTCGACATGTTGGAAGGACAAGTCGCGCCCCAAAAACTTTGTATACTCAATGATAAGCCGCTTGACCTCGTCGAGATGATTTGCGCCGTCTATAATCTTAATTTCCGACATAACGATAAACTTCCGTCCAGCCTCTGCCCTGTGCAGGATAAAAATCAATCTCGCCGCCCTGGTCGCCCGTCTCGTAACGCCCCATGCCCGTCGGATTGTTCACGCCGCGTGCCTCAACCGTCATTCCATCGCCGATATAAATTGCCACGTGGAATTGAGGTCGGCAGAGAATATCGCCGCGTTGAAGATTATCCGCGACTTCAGCCCACGAATACTTTACCCAGCCACCGTCAATGCTTAAGTCGTCCCAAATCGTATCGGCGTCGCCCGAATACTGTCTGCCATTATAGCGGTTAAAGTATTTCGGATTGCGGTGCCAGTTGTCAATTATGTTAAAGCCCGCTTGATTGAACGCGTGATAGACCAAAGACGAGCAATCATAATCGGGACCTTCGCGCGAGCCGGTGTAGGGATGTGACGGCGTAGCGTTCTCCGCGCCCTGTGAATAGCCGTGCGTGTCGTCCTTGGCAATCTCAATCGCCCACTGAACCGCAGACTCAACGCGAGAATCAATCGCTTGTACGGGCGTCATCATCAAATTCATAGCAATCACCGCCGCCATAAAAATTTTCCTCATGCATTGACCACCTTATAAAACTTCTTCTTGCCCTTGCGAATGACTGCCGGGAAGTCGTCGGCTTGCAGGACGTAATCGGGGTCGGAAACTTTTTTATCGTTGAGTGTCAAGCCGCTTTGACTGATGAGCCTGCGCCCTTCCGATTTGGACTCAATGAACTTAGCGGCGGCGAGAACGTCCAGAATTTTTTTTCCTACGGCGTCGGAGACTTCAACTGTCGGCATGTTCTCGGAGCTCTGGAAGGTAAAAATTTCTGCGGCGGACTTCTGCGCCTGATTAGCGGCGTCTTCCCCGTGAACAAGCTTTGTCACCTCATAAGCAAGGACTTGTTTAGCCTCGTTAATCAAGGAGCCTTCCAAGGAGCTAAGGCGGTTGACCTCGTCCATTGGCACGAACGTCAACAAGCTAAGGCAAGTCTTAACGTCCGCGTCGTCGACATTGCGCCAGTACTGGTAGAAGTCATACGGCGAAACTTTATCCGCGTCTAGCCAGAGGGCACCGCCAGCAGTCTTGCCCATCTTGGAGCCGTCAGACTTGAGCAGTAGTTTGTTCGTCAGACCATAGGCGGCGCGTCCTGTCTTGCGTCGGGTGAGTTCCACGCCCGCGATAATGTTCGACCACTGGTCGTCACCGCCCATCTGCAGGATACAATCGTAATCGCCGTTGAGCTTGTAGAAGTCGTAAGCCTGCATGACCATGTAATTGAACTCAAGGAACGTCAAGCCCTTGTCCCAGCGTTGCTTATAACATTCGGCGGCGAGCATACGATTAACTGTGAAGTGTGCGCCGACTTCCCGGAGCAAATCGATATAGCCGAGCTTGCGGAGCCAGTCGCCGTTGTTTACCATTAACGCCTTGCCGTCGCTGAAGTCGATAAAGCGGGCGATTTGTTCTTTGAAGCGTTCGCAGTTGTGTTCGATAACGTCATCAGTCATAACCTTGCGTAAATCGGAACGTCCAGACGGGTCGCCGATTGTGCCGGTGCCGCCGCCCACTAAACATATCGGGCGATGTCCGGCGCGTTGCATGTGAGCCATTGCCATTAGCGCGATAAAGTGTCCGGCATGCAAGCTGTCAGCCGTCGGGTCGAAGCCGATATAGAACGTGACCTTCTTAGAGCCGAGTAATTTCCTAACTTCTGCCTCGTCGGTGCATTGGGCTATAAAGCCTCGTTCGTTCAGGGTGTCGAATACGTTTTCCATTGAGTTTAACTCCTCCTTTTGCGCGATTATAGCACGGATTAATTTTGCTTGCAAAAAGCAGGAAAATTTTATTGGCGGCAGAATCACGCTTTAGATTTTTTTTCGGGAGTTGAAAGCATTGGCAATACTTTCCTTAGACACCAAACGAGTTCTGCGCCGCGTCGACTTTGCATTGCTCTTGTCTACGGTGGCGATAGTGATATATGGGCTTGTAATCATTTCAAGCGCGACGCACATAAACACGCCCGGCGAAGAGCGTTTCTGGTATGTGCAAAGGCAAGGTCTCTTCGCCTTAGTCAACGGAATCTTGGCGATATTCTTTATGAACTTCGACTATCGCGGCTTAAGTCAGCACGGCAATAAACTTTACGTCTTCAATCTGATAATGCTGGTGGCGGTCATGCTGTTCGGACATGCGGCATTGGGGGCGCAGCGTTGGATACAAATCGGACCCATTAGCCTGCAGCCTTCCGAGTTCTCAAAGCTCATCATGATAATCTGCATGGCGTCGATATTGGAAGAGCGTATGGGGCGGCTCAATACAATCCAAGACCTGTTGCCAATCGCGGCTTACGTGGGCTTGCCGTTCCTGTTAGTACTAAAGCAACCCGACTTAGGAACGTCGCTTGTATTTATGGCGATATTCTTTGGCATGGTGATAGCGTGCGGAATGCCCTGGCGTATCTTCTCTGGGATTGTCATCGTCGGGATAATGGCGATGCCTTTGCTTTGGCAATTCCTCAAGGACTATCAAAAGATGCGGATAATGGTTTTCCTAGACCCGAACGTTGACCCGCTGGGGAGCGGCTATCACATTATCCAATCAAAGATAGCAATCGGTTCGGGGATGATGTTCGGCAAGGGGCTATTCGAGGGCACGCAGAGTCAGCTGAACTTCTTGCCAGAGAATCACACGGATTTTATCTTTGCGGTCGTCGGCGAGGAGCTGGGCTTTGTCGGGGCTGTCGTCTTGTTGCTGTTATATCTGATTGTCTTTTGGCGCGGCATTATGATTGCCAAAGACGCCAGCGATGTCTTCGGGCGGTTGCTTGCCGTCGGGATAACTTCAATGCTTGCCTTCCACGTGCTAGTTAATGTCGGCATGACAACAGGGATTATGCCCGTGACGGGTATCCCCTTGCCGCTGATGAGTTATGGGATAAGCTCGCTGACAACGAATATCCTAGCGATTGCAATCCTCTTGAATATTAACATGCATAAGCAAAAGTTCCTGTGGTGAGGTTTTCTTCATACTTTCTTTGCTCGCCCAAAGAAAGTATGCAAAGAAAGGGCGTAATCCCCGCTATGAATCATCCATGATTCAAACGCGGGGCGGCCGCCGTCCATGGCGGCCGGTCTTCAACTTCGTTTTAGTTTGTTCTTTTGTCCAGATAAAAATTCCTATGGTGACTGATGATGAAAAATCTTTTTGAACTGATGAAGCCCGCCCGATACACTGGCGGCGAATTTAATAGCGTGGTAAAAAATTTTCAGGCGACGGCATGTCGAATAGTGCTTGCCTTGCCCGATGTCGACGAAGTCGGTATGAGCAACCTTGGCTTAGCGATTCTTTATTCGATA
>JAFQZB010000280.1 GCA_017406175.1 Selenomonadaceae bacterium
CGTGGCTCGCGCTCGCCCGTCAAGCCAATGTCCTTAGTCGTCGGTGCGCCAAAGGCAAAAGTCGTCGTGAAGTCGCGGACTCGGTTTTTGTACAAGTTATCCCAGCGCGCCTCGTCTATGGTGTAGCCTGTCGGGTCGGCAAGGTAAGAATCAATTTCCTGCCGATAAGTCGAAACTAGGCGGCGGACAAATTCGGGCGGTCTCATGCGTCCTTCAATCTTAAAGCTCGTGACGCCCGCTTGAATAAGGTCGGGAATATTGCGGAACATGCACATATCATTGAGCGCGAGCTTGTATGACCAATCGTTTAGCGTGTTGCCCGTCGTCTCGTCTATAAGCTTATAAATCCAGCGGCAAGGCTTCATACACCGTCCGCGATTGCCGCTCTGCCCGAAAACTACGCCCGAATGAATGCACTGCCCCGACTCGGCAAAGCACATGTCGCCATGCATGAAGTATTCGACCTCAATGCCCGTGCGCTCCTTTAGCAAAGAGACTTCAGCCAGTGTGAGTTCGCGCCCGATGACCACACGGGTTATCCTGAAGGTTTTCAAGAGTTCGATGGCTTGCGTGTTGTGCGTGTTCATCATAACCGAGGCGTGCATTGGAATCTTTATGCCGAGCTTGCGGACGAGATTTATAACCGCTAAGTCTTGCACGAGGATTGAGTCGGGCTGTAATTCATCAAGATAGTGCAGATATTTTTCGAGCGGCGCAAGCTCCTCCGTGCTGATTAGGTTGTTTAGCGTGATATAAAGTTTAACGCCGCGTTCATGAGCAAAGGCAACCGCCGCTTTAAGTTGTTCGTCGCTGAAGTTGAAGTCGCTGTTGTGCACGCGCATATTGAAACCCTTGCCGCCGAGGTAGACGGCGTCCGCGCCCGCGTCAATCGCCGCAACCAACGATTCCCATTGTCCGGCGGGTGCTAAGAGTTCAACTGAGTTCTTGTTCAATGTCATTTCCCCTTTGCTTATTGGTATCGACAGCACGCCGAATCGCCTCGCTCATAACTTGAGCCGCGAGCGTGCCGACCATGTTTAAATCCGCAGAGACTTCGCCGACCGACGCCGCGTAAATTGCATCGCCATCAAAAAGCGTTCCGACGGGCTTAATCGAGCGGGCGTAAGCGTTGCGGGTCATGGAAGCGATTTTCGTCAGCTGAGTTTTGTCGAAGTTGCCGTTGGTGATGATTATGCCGAGCGTCGTGTTTGAGGCGGGAAAAATTTGCGGCTTCAAATTGTAGAGTTCGGCGCGAGAGTCCGCGAAATGTTTTCTGTCCTCCGTCAAAAGCCCGGCGATTTTCTTGCCTGTGCGTTCGTCATAAACGTCACCTACCGCATTGACGACGACGAGCGCGGCAAGTTTCAAGCCGTCAACCTCCACAGCATAAAAGCCGAGTCCCGACTTCATTGCGCGATTCATGCCGCCGAATTTGCCGACAGTCGCACCCGTGCCCGCGCCGACCGAGCCGCTTAAAAATTCCTCGTGACGATAAGCCGCCTCACATGCCGCACGACCCATAGCCGCATCTGGACGAACCGTCGCAGAGCCGTAAGCCAAATCGTAAATGCAACTTTGCACGACGATGGGAACGAGAGCCGCGCCCGTGTCGAATCCGATTCCGCGTTCTTCAAGCCAAGTCATCACTCCATCGCTTGCCGCTAGCCCATAAGCCGAGCCGCCAGAAAGGACAATCGCATTGACGGGCGTGGGAGCCGTCGTCGGACTTATCACGGGCGTTTCACGAGACGCAGGACCGCCCCCGCTTATGTCGACGCCGCAACGAGCACCCTTAGGAAAAATCGCAATCGTCACTCCGGTCTTTGCAGTGTCGTCTTGCGCGTTGCCAAACCAAACGTCGCCCAACTCCCGCAAAGAAATCTCTTTCAAGTCATAAGCATTGGCAGTGCCGCCGCTCATCATCACCGTAAAGCAAATCACGCCGAGCAAAATTTTTTTCAGATGCATCATAACTTTCAGCTCCTAATCGACAAGAAAGGTTGAATTGAATCTCTTATTGGAAACCGAACGGCAACAATCAATCCACGCCGCCCGATAAATTTTCTCCAGCTCGCGAAGATATTTCTGCTTGTCCATAAGCGCGGAGGCTTTGACGTGTTCGCGCAAGCCGACATGATACGCCGCGATTAACTCCTTGCGTCGGCTAAGTTGAATTGCCTTCTTGACGTAATCCATTGGGCTGGCGGCAATCAGTTCCTTAACGTCGGCGGCGGCTAGGATTGATGAACTCAACCGCGCACCATGCGTCTTGCCTCTGAATGTGATGACTGGCACGCCCATATAAAGAGCCTCGCAAGTCGTCGTGCCGCCCGTGTAAGGGAACGTATCAAGCGCAATGTCAATGTCGGCGTATTGTTCGAGGTAGTCGGGGCTGTAGGGTCGAAAATCCACGCGGTCGAGTGGAAAACTCATCTTGCGGAGCCGAGCGCGGATTAACTCCTTACCGTCGTCTATGCTGAAGATTTTCCCCTTGAGAATCAGCCGCGAACGTGGCACGCCGTCTAGGATTGCCCGCCACATGTAAAGGACTTCCTCACTGACTTTGGCGAAGTTGTTAAAGCTCCCGAAAGTTATAAAGCCGTTCTTCAAAACGGGAGCACGCAACTCAACGGCGGGCATTTCGCGAATCAGTCCCGGCGCATAGCACAGACAGCACGTATCGAGGCGCAGGATTTTTTCCGTAAAGGTGTCTAGGGAATTCCGTTCGGGCGAACAGACTTTATCGGACAAAAAATAATCCACAGCCCCCAGCCCCGTCGACGCCGTGTAGCCGAGTGCGCAGATTTGAATGGGCGCGGGCTTGTGCGCGAGGATTGGCAGGCAGCTATCCTGCGAGTGCCCCGACAAGTCAACCAGAATATCAACGCCGTCCTCGTCAATCGTCCGCGCCGCCTCCAACGATTGATTGACATTCACAGCACGCCAGCCCACGTTGAAAGCTTTAAGCTTCTCCGTAACGAAATCTTTCTTGCCAGCGGAGTAGCACGTCACGGAAAAATTTTTCGCGTCGAAGGCTTCAAGGAGCGGCGGCAGGAAGTTAGCCAAGGCATGTTCTCTGAAGTCTGGCGAGATATAGCCGATGTGAAGTTTGCGTTCCGCGTCGAAGTCTTTTCTGTCGTGCGTGAAGGGCACCGCCCTTGCGAAGAACGAATTATACTTCCGCGCAGAGTCCTTGGCTTGCGTCGGCGGCACGTCACGATAATTTTTCAGGAACAGATGCTTCGAGTAAAGCTCCGCCGCCTGCGCGTCGTTATCGGTGAGCGTGCTTGCCTCCAGAAGGTTTGACGACGCCCGCGACGGTTCGCCCGCCAAATAGAGACCATTTGAACTCCAACACAACGCCTTGAACAACAGCGACCGCACGATAAAAATTTTCTTGTTCAGCTGCTTAAGATAGTCCTCGTCGTCGGAAGTCTTCTCGCGCCGCTTGAGTGTGAACTTGCGTTGAAAGTCGTTGAGCTTGCCTTGAAAGGTCTTTAGCTCGGTGTGCGCGTCATCAATCACGGCTTCGAAAGTTTTTATCTGCTCGCGAAGTTCAAAGCGTTTAGCCGCCACGCCGCCCGCGATAAGTCTTCCGCGCAAGTGATTGGCTTCGACGGAAAGCGCGAACTGCGCCATTGACTCCGCCTCGTCGACGTTGCCCAGATAAAGCGACGACTCCGCCATAATCGCTAGCCCGTCCGCAGAATTCTTATCCAGCTCAAAAATCTCGCGTGCGACGGTGCGCATGGATTTGGGGTCGCCGCTCTGGGAGAACTTCTCCGCTAGCGTCACCCAGTCTAAGATTTTCTCGTCCATGTGATTCCCTCCACGCGATAAATATTTTCAGTCATGATAAACCAAATGCGCCGAATTTACAAGCTAAGACGAAGAGACTACCGGCCGTCATGGACGACGGCCGCCGGCAATAGAAACATGGATGTTTCTTTTGCCGGTCTACGCCCTTTCTTTGCATACTTTCTTTGGGCGAGCAAAGAAAGTATGAGAAAAAACGCTTGAAGGTTGCGGCGACATGATTTAAAATCGGGCAAAAATGAAAGGAGCGAGCAAAATGAATCAACGAGGCTTTGCGACGCTTGAAGTTATCTTAATGGTCATGGTGATAGGTATCCTTGCCTCGATTGCCGTGCCACGCTTCAATAGCATAACGACCGCCGCAAACACCGCTAAAGTTCAATCAGACCTGTCTACACTCGATACGGCGGCGGCTATCTATGCTATGGAAAACGGAACCTCCAAAAGCACTTTAAGCATCACCGGCGACTTAAAAGATTATCTTCAAGACGCAAGCACTATAAAGCCTCCGCTCGGTGATGTTTACGTCGATTCCACTGATAAAAAACTAACGGTTACCTCCAGCATGTCATACAGCGTCACCAAACAAGACGACGGCGAATATCGAGCCACCCTTGAAGGGCACACGGCAGGAGAATTTAGGAAGACCTCTTGACAAATCAATTTTCAGCCGCAAAGCATGATTTCATTGACGAGAAAAAAATTTCTTGCTACAATGCACAGCAAGAAAAATTTTTTTTAAAGGCTTAATGTTTTGAAGGGAATCAACGATATAGTTTTCAGCAACACGGATTTTTGAAAAGAAAATAAGCGAGAAGACCTGCGGCAAATCGTTACGCGTGCGAGGCGCATTGTGCCCGGCGACGGTCGGGACGGCAGATAGGCTCGTTTGTTTGACGGCGGAAAGGAAACCGTCGACTAAGGAAAATTTTTCTAGGAAAGATCAAGGAGGAAATAACCATGGCAATGGTAGTAAAAAACAACATGAGTGCAGTCCGCACTCTCAACACGCTCAACAGCAACACCAACGCACTGCAGAAGAGCTTGCAGAAAGTCTCTAGCGGCATGAAAATCAACTCGGCTCAAGATGACGCTTCGGGCTATGCAATTTCCGAGCGCATGCGCGTCCGTATCCGTTCACTCGATCAAGCTAACCAGAACGCTCAAAACGACTCCAGCTTGATGAAGACCGCAGAAGGCGCAGTCGGCAACACTGTCGAAATCCTCCGCGCACTCAAGGAAAAGGCTATCAACGCCGCCAACGACTCCAACACCGACGAAGATCGCCAGACCATTCAGAAGGAAATCAACCAGTTCATCGACCAAATCGATGACAACGCCCTTGTCCAGTTCAACGGCAAATACCTCGTCGACGGCTCCAAGAACAACGCAGTTCAAGACACCAAATCTATCTTGCTCAACCAGAGCTTGAGAACGGGCACCACTGCCGCCTCCGCCCTCACCGACCTTGCTAACCGCGCAGGCGACTCCCTCAGCATTCAGACAACTGACCAATATCAAGTCTCGTGGGTTAAGAACGGCACGGTTACCTTCACCAGCGGCACTGTCAACAATAAAACCATCGAAGAAATCTTGAAGATAACTATTAAGGAAAAGTCGGTCGACGAAAGCGGCAACGAAGTCGAAAATGACGTCGACATCAGCGAAGTCGCTGAAACTGCTGAAAATGGTCTCATCGCTAAGGCTGCGGATATGAGCGGCAAAAACACCACCGATAAGATCATTGCAGCTTTTGACGGCGAAGCACTCGATACTAGCAAACCTGTAACTGATTATGATGATATCGTTACTGCCTTCCAAAGCAAAATGAGTGAAGATAACGTTGCTGCGGGTACCGCTACATCATACACGTTTGCTCAGCTCGGTTTCTATGCGGATGATAAGAAAGGTGCAATCGGTGGTAATGCAGGCGTTGCTATTGACGCTGATGGTAATTATACTTTCAACAGTGCGGCGGATGCGCTTAATGGCAAAGTGCTTTACAAGGATAACCCCGACTACGTAAACACCACCGACAAAGTATTTGAGTCCTTCACGATCAATAATGGTAGTAGGGTCTCTACTGCTATGACCGATGATGGCCTTCCTGAAACTATAAATGATCTGGCTAGACCTTCTACTACCAAACTAAATACGCTGGTAGACGATGAGGGTAGGAAGTTTGTTGATAAGGACGGCAATGAGTTTGACGATAAGTGGGTTGTCGTAATTGCTGGTAATAGTGACGCTAACAAAACATATACGATTCAGGATGATGCCGGCAACCCTTATTCCGAAACTAAAATGTACGTTGCGAACCCGGATTACGATGCATCTGGCGGACTAACGAACGCATGGGATAAATTCGGAAAGGCGGTCTACACGCCAGACAAGACAGACGGCATCGCATTCGCCTCTACGAGTCCTGGCGTCAACGACCAAATCTCCGGCTTGACAATCAGCATCCTCGACCAAGACGGCAACGTCAAGAAGGCAGCAAACGCGGCACTCGACCAATTCAAGCAGTATCAGCGCGCAGAGAACAAGACCGGCGATATGTCCTTGAACTTCCACATCGGCTCGGAAGCAAACGTTGCGTTCAAAGTCGGTATGGGCGATATGCGTGCACAGGCTCTCGGCTTGAAGGGTTCGGACGGCACGAGAATCGACGTCTTCACCAAAGAACATGCTAATGCGGCAATCAACGTCATTGAAAACGCGCTGACCAAGGCTCTTGACCAGCAAACGACAATCGGCGCGATTGAAGCTCGCCTCGAATACACCAGCACCAACCTGACGACTTCTAGCGAGAATGTCCAAGCGGCAGAGTCGACGATTCGCGATGCTGATATGGCAAAGGAAATGACCAACTACACCAAGAGCAACGTCCTCTTGCAGGCGGCGCAGGCTATGTTGGCTCAGGCAAACCAGAACAGCTCGGCAGTTCTCAGCTTGCTCCAGTAAGATTAACCGCGTCCCGCGAGGGCGCACGTTCGATAGTAAAAAAGGCTC
>JAFQZB010000281.1 GCA_017406175.1 Selenomonadaceae bacterium
GCCGCGCCGTTTAGCCATGAGTTTAAAAATATCTGTCAGCTCTTCGGGTGTATAGTCGGGAAAATCGATATGGAAAGCGATTCGGCTACGCAAGCCCTCGTTGCGGTCGAGAAATTCTTTCATCTTGTCAGGGTAGCCGGCGAAGATAACAATCACGGTGTCGCGGTTGTTCTCCATTTCCTGGACGATAGTATTAATTGCCTCGTCGCCGAAGGTCGCGTGTTCGCCGTCGCTCAAGCTGTAAGCCTCGTCGATGAACAGGACGCCGCCGCGAGCCTCCTTGAATTTGTCGCGCACCGCCTTAGCCGTCCAGCCCACGTACTTAGCAACCAAATCCGCCCGCCCGCATTCGACAAAGCGTCCTGTCTTCAAGACGCCGTCACGAGCGAGGATTTGCGCGATGAGCCGTGCGACTGTCGTCTTAGCCGTTCCGGGCGTCCCCGTGAAGCACATATGCAACGCCGCTTTTTGCTTATCAAGGTTCATGTCAAGGCGCATTTTTTGCACGCGATGCGCCGCGATAATCTGTTCAATCAAAGCCTTCTGCTCGACAAGCCCAATCATTTCTTGGAAGTCGGAATAAGCGTCGTTGTTCTTGTCCTCCGCCTTAATGCTCAAGCGGTCGACTTCACGATAGGCGGGATAGGTTTTGTTTTTCAAGGAGCTGTTGTAAAGTTTCTCGCGGATATTGTAGATGTCGGACGCGCTGAAGGTCAACTTATCGCCCATAGCCTCCAAAAGTTCCGCGTCGGTGTAAAGGGTCGCAGAGTCCGAACGGTTCATCAGGTTTTTAAGGTAGTTTAACGCCGTCTCGCGATTGCCCGCGCCCTCGTGCAGTTCGATTATATGCAAGTCGTCTTGAAGTCTAGCAGTAAGTTGCGGGGCGAAGCCGGGCTTGTCCACCAGTTCCACGAAGATAAACAGCGTGTTGCGTTGAAAGCGTTTGACCGCCTCGGAGATAAACTCGACAACCTGTTCATAAGCATGAGCGAATTGCCCGGTATTGACTCGTTCGCCGCTAAGCTCAATAACGACCGTACCGCCCGCCGCATTGTCAAGAATTCGTTCAAAGTCCACCTCGTCATAGCAATTATCAGTTACGTTAGTTATGATATTGACTCGGCGGCTGACAAGGCGTTTGTTGGTGTAAAGCGTGCCCACGAGCAGATTTGACAGGGAAAGAGCCGCGTTGGTGTTGCCCGCGATGATTTTGTAATGGACGGGTTGCCCGTAGAAGTGATGCACATTCTCTTTGGCGTAGATGCGGGCAAACTCCTCTTTGAAGGTGTCGTCGGCAAGGAGCACTTCGGATTCTTTCTTCGCCGCCTCGAAGCTAAGACGTTTTGCCGGGCAGATGACCTCCGTCAGCTTGAATGTCCGATTATCCAAAGCATCAAGTCCTAAGTCTTGATTAATCTGGTAGTAGTCGAAGTTGAAGTTATCGGAGCGATTTGCCCTGTCGAAAATCTTGGAAAATTTCAACGCGGTAATTTCTTCGAGGTCTTTGACCTTAACGCCCTTAATGGGGAACTCGTCATGGTCTTCAAAGAAATTTTCAAAGAGCCGAGTCAGCTTGGCGGGTGTCAGCTCTTTAAAGCCTTCGACAGCCACGAGCATTTGGAAGATATTTTGCCTTGCGCGGTGAATCAGCACGCGGATTTTATCGCCGTCAATGCCTTCAGAGAGTGCCGCGCTCAAGTCGTTTAGTTGGAACTTGAACGCCCGCCGCGCCTCCATGGAATTGCCGCCGAGTTTGTCGCCTTTGAGTTCGCAGGTTACCTGAAATTTGTAGAAAAGCATTCGCTTATCCTCCGTGTTAGCAGATATTCAATTTTCAAAGATAACGGTGACTGGATTGCCACGCCGCCTCGACTAAAAATTTCCTCCTTTCCGCTTTTCAGTCGGTAGAAGTTTATCGTAAGAAATCATCCTTTCCTTAAGCATTGAAATTTTATTTCTCGTCGGGAATTGGAACTTCTTTAAGGCGCGTAATTCGTCCGACGGCGTAATTTTTCATGCCGACTTGGTTTAGGTAATCGGCGAAGATTTCTTCAAACGTCCCCAGCTCGCCGACAATCTTTGCGCCCTTAAGCATGGTGTAATCGTCGCCGCCCATGGTCTGGAAGTCGGCAAGGGCAATCGTGTAATTCTTGTTCTCGTCGAGAGACTTACCGCCGATTAAAATTTCTTTGACGCGGTGCTTAGCAGGTTGCGTTGGGTCGTAGCTAAAAGTCAAGCCGCTGACATCTAGGAAGCCGCCAAAAGACGCCGGATAGTATTCGACGGAGTGTTCAATCATTGCACGAATCACCGAGCCTTTGACCTCAGCTACGCGCAATGTATTGCCGAACGGGAAGATAGCCATAATGTCACGCTTGCGAACGTCGCCTTTGGGCAAGTCAGCACGCAAGCCGCCGCCGTTGATTATGGCAATATCAGACTTCGCCGCCCAACGGAATGCGTCCGCCGTAAGATTGCCGAGTTCAGATTCATTGCGGCGGACCAGCAGGCGTTCGCTTGAAAGTTCTTTATCGCTGTGAGCAACGACTTCATTAAGGAGAACCTCCGCCTTAGAGTTTACGTCTTTAAGCACCGCAAGGACTTGTTTATCGGGCACGGGGTTGATAGCTCTGATTTCGTCCGCAGTGAGGAGTTCGGACTTCTTAGAGATAATCTTGTGGTCTTCAACTTCAATAGTCGCCTTGCCGAGGAAATGTTCATAACAACCGGTTTGGACAATCAACGTATCCTTAACTCTGATTCCTTCGGTAAGGACCGTGTGGCTGTGCCCGTCAACGATTAAGTCAATGCCGTCCGTCTCGCGGGCAATGCGTTCGCTGGTGAATTCGGAGCTTGCGTCAACGCCCATATGCATGACGGCAATTAACACGTCGCACTTGGGGCGCAGGGCTTTAATCATCTCTTTGGAGACTTCAACGGGGTTTAGGAATTCGACTTCCGTAACGTTCTTTGGATTGGTCTTGAAGGCGGTTTCAGGCGTCGACAACCCGAAGACACCGACCTTGATTCCGTTTAGCTTGAAGATTTTGTACGGCTTGAAAGGTCTTTTGCCATTACTCCGCCGCACGACGTTAGCATCAAGGATTGGGAACTTGAGTTGCTTAGCGAGCCTTTCGAGTTGCTTTGAGCCGTAGTTGAAGTCGTGATTGCCAGCAGTCATTGCGTCATAGCCCGCCGCGTTCAGCAGTGGCACCATACTTTCACCGCGGCTGATTGTGATAATTGGCATACCGTGGAACGTGTCGCCAGCGTCAAGCCAAAGCGTCGCGGGGTTCTTTGCTTTGGTAGCTTTGACCGCCGCCGCTAGCTCCGCCAGTCCTATGCTTTGCTTATTGTCGTCCGTGTCCTGAATGCGGGAGTGCATGTCGTTTGTGTGGAAGATGATAAGCTCAGCCGCCGCGCAGATCGACATGTTTAACATAAGCAGGGCAATCAGCACGCCGATAAATTTCTTTACCATGAGAACACCTCCAAAAATATTTTGCGGCAAGTTTATAACCAATCGCCGCTAAAGGCAAGCCGTTGACACTGCAAGGCGGCAAATTTATAATCGAACGCCAAAGGAGGATTTCAATGTTTATAGCCGACAAATACGACGTGATAGTAATCGGGGCGGGGCACGCGGGAATTGAGGCGGCGTTAGCGAGTGCGCGGCTCGGTTGCAAGACATTGCTGACGACTTTATCACTGGAGAACTTAGCGATGATGCCTTGCAACCCGTCAATCGGAGGACCCGCCAAAGGTCATCTCGTCTGCGAAATCGACGCACTCGGAGGACAGATGGGTATCGCCGCCGACGCAACTTGTATTCAGTTCCGCACGCTAAACACTGGCAAAGGTCCCGCCGTCCGTGCTCTACGGGCTCAAGCCGACAAAAAGATTTATCAAGCCGTCATGAAGAGGACTTGCGAGAACGTCGACGGCTTAGACCTCAAGCAACTGCTCATTGAAAATATTTTGGTCGAGGGCGGCAAGGTCGTCGGCGTCGAGGCGGAGACGGGAGAAACTTTCCTAGCGGCGGCAGTCGTCTTGGCGAGCGGCACTTACCTTAGCGGGCGAATCATTATCGGCGAAAGTATCTTTGACGGCGGGCCAAACGGTCAACGCGCCGCGCTTAAGTTGTCTGATTCGCTTAAAGGTCTGGGCGTTAAACTCATGCGATTTAAGACGGGAACACCCGCCCGCGTCGACGCAAGGTCTTTGGACTTTAGCAAAATGGAAATTCAACGCGGAGACGAGCCGCCACAAAACTTTTCCTTCATGACACGCGAGCCGCCGATTAATCGCGTCAACTGCTACCTGACTTACACCAACGAACGCACGCACGAAATCCTACGCCGCAACCTGCACCGCGCACCAATGGCGAACGGAATCATTGAGGGAATCGGTCCGCGTTATTGTCCGTCGATTGAGTCGAAAATTATCCGCTTCCCCGACAAGGAACGCCATCAACTGTTCCTTGAGCCTGAAGGCTTAGACACGACCGAATACTACGTTCAAGGCATGTCGACTTCAATGCCAATGGACGTGCAGATTGACTTCCTGCACACGATACCCGGACTTGAGCGGGCAAAAATTATGCGGGCGGGTTACGCGATTGAATATGACTGCTTAGACCCTCTGCAACTCAAGCCGACTTTGGAATTTAAAACAATCGCAGGGTTCTTCTCGGCGGGGCAATCGAACGGCACGAGCGGTTACGAGGAGGCGGCGGCGCAAGGATTAATCGCGGGCATTAACGCGGCGGCATTCGTCAAACAATCGGAGCCGCTGATACTCAAACGTTCTGAAGGCTATATCGGCGTGCTGATTGATGACCTAGTCACGAAGGGCACCAACGAACCCTACCGCATGATGACTTCGCGGGCGGAATATCGACTACTGCTTAGGCAAGACAATGCTGACCTGCGATTGACGCCGCACGCCATCCGACTTGGACTTGCCACGCCCGAACGTCAAAAGCTCTTCGAGACTAAACGCGACGAAATTTTATCGGCAACCCGACGCCTCAACGAAATCAAGCTGACGCCGAGCACGGAGATTAACCAGAGACTTTGCGCTTTGGGTTTAGGGGAAATTCATAACGCCATGCCGCTTGCCGAACTCCTCCGCCGCCCGCTCGTCACCTATGAAAAGATTCGCGACGCCTTCGACCTGCCGACAATTTCCGCCGATGCCGCTACGCAAGTCGAGATTGGCATTTTCTACGAAGGCTACATAAAAAAACAAGCCGAGCTTGCCGCAAAGCTCGACCGACTAGAAAACAAGATTATCCCCGACGACATTGACTACCACGAGTTAAAGAATTTGCGCGTGGAGGCACGGGAAAAACTTTCGCAGATACGTCCGCGTTCAATCGGGCAGGCGTCTAGGATTTCGGGCGTATCTCCCGCTGATATTTCCGTGCTCTTGGTTTGGATTGAGACGCTTTAAAGCTTTTTGTGGAAGTCAATCATTAACTCAATCAGCACGAGCGATAAGGTTTCGTGTTTGACTTCACGTGGCGGCAATGTTTGTTCGAGGAAAGCTTTGGCGTTCTCGCCCGTGAATAATTGTCGTCCGAGTGCAAGGAGACCGAACGTCAACGCGTAGAGGGCAGAGATTATCCAGGGCACAGCGGTTTTAATCAACAGAAACACCAACACGATGATATAGAAAAAAATTTTTGCGAAGTACGGTAGCAATCTGATTGTGACGACGAGGATTAGTAAAGTAAGAAGTGCGTTTATCATGACCATGAGCCTCCTTTTTGTTTTAATTGCCAGAACAATATCGCCGCAAAGATGACGACGCCCGCAATATCAGTTACGAGACCGGGCTTAATCATCATCAGACCGCCCGCGCCTAAGATTACTCGTTCCAAAGTCTTGAGCGGTGCGGCGAGGTATCCGATAAGCGACGAACTCAACGCGACCATTCCGATTAACGCCGTGAGCAACGACAAGCCTAAGCCGACCGTCACGCCGTTAAGCAGTAAAAGTTCGGGGCTGAGAACGAACATATACGGGATAATGAACGCGGCGATTGCGAGTTTGGAGGCGTTGATACCTGTCCTTAGTGCGTTGCCGCCGCTGATACCCGACCCCGCATAAGCCGCAAGCGCGACTGGCGGTGTAACGTCCGCGATTATCCCGAAGTAGAAAACGAACATGTGAGCCGCTAAGACCGGCACGCCCATTTGAATCAGAGCGGGCGCGGCTATCGTGGAGGTGATGACGTAGTTAGCCGTCGTCGGGACGCCCATGCCCAAAAGAATTGCGGTTATCATCGTCAGGAACATGCTAGGCAAGATTAATCCGCCCGATAAGTCCAAAAGAGCCGACGCTAACTTCAAGCCGACGCCAGTCTTAGTCACAACTCCGATTATGATTCCCGCCGCCGCACACGCGACCAAAACTCCTAAGACATTGCGGGCACCAGTCTCCAGACCTTTCAAGATTGCTATCGGCGTCATGCGCGTCGATTTTTTTATGCCCGAAACCACGATTGATAAGACTATCGCCACCAACGCCGCCCGCATTGGAGTGTAGCCGCTAACGAGCAGATAGACGATTACTATCAGCGGAATTGCCAGATGTCCACGCGTCTTTAAAAGTTCGCTGAGCTTTGGCAGTTCGGAGCGGGGCAAGCCTTGCAGATTGTTCCTTTTAGCCTCGAAGTGAACGCCGAGCCACACGCCGATAAAGTACAACGCCGCAGGGATAACCGCCGCTTTGACGATTTCGACGTAAGGGACGCCGACGAACTCCGCCATAAGGAACGCCGCCGCTCCCATGACTGGTGGCATAAGTTGTCCGCCCGTGGACGCCGCCGCCTCGACTGCCCCCGCGAAGTCTTTATGATAGCCCAGCTTCTTCATCATAGGTATTGTAAGCGAACCCGTGCCCACGACGTTAGCGACCGATGAACCGCTGACAGTTCCCATTAGCCCGCTTGACAGGACAGCGACTTTAGCGGGACCGCCGCTCGCCCAACCAGCTATCGAGTTCGCCACGTCGATAAAGAACTTGCCAAGCCCCGTGCCCTCAAGATACGCGCCGAACAGGATAAACAGAAAAATAAACGTCGACGAGACGCCTAAGGGAATTCCGAAGATGCCTTCCGTCGTGAAGTAGACGTGGCTGACAAAGTAATCAATCGACAAGCCGCGATGAGCCAACAGCCCTGGCATATACGGCCCGGCAAAAGCATACGTGATAAAGAACAAGACGACGCAGACCATTGGAATTCCGACTACACGCCGCGCCGCCTCTATGACCAGAAGAATTCCCAGTGCGCCGATTGCAACGTCCGTAGGTGTCGGGAGAGCCGCACGCAAGATAAGTTCTTTGTAATTGATGACGATATAAGCCGGAGCCGCCGCGCCCATAATTGCAAGGATTAAGTCTAGCGGGTGAAGTCTATCGCGCCGCCAAGATTTTTTCGCGGGGTAGAGCAGGAACGATAAGCACAGTCCAAATCCCAGATGAATTGCCCGCTGTATCTGCGCGTCGAGCAGTCCGAAACTCGCCGTATAAATCTGGAAGACGGAAAAGCTTATCGCCAACGCGGAGATGACCTTAGCCATTGCTCCGGTATATTCCATTGTGTTTGATTCGGTGTCGTACTTCTTTAAAACTTCAGCGGCTGTCATCTCTTTTCGTTCAGTCAAAATGAATCTCCTCCTATCGAAGCGTAACGAGCGTCGCGCCCGTGCCGCCTTCGTCTTGGTCGGCGAACTGATAGCTTGCCACAGAATTATTCGTGCGTAGGAAGTCATGAACGCCTTTCCTTAATGCGCCCGTGCCTTTGCCGTGAATAATCAGCACTTGCTTAAGTCCAGAAAATTGCGCGTCGTCGATGAACTTGCCGCAGACTTGCTCCGCCTCGTCGACCATCATGCCGCGAATATCAATCGTGCGGGTGACGGTCGCCATCTTCTGCATTAATCCGAGTGAGCCGCGATTGGAACTCGTTGACGGCGGCGGAAGATTTTCCTGCTGATTGTGGCTGACGAATCGGCAAGCTGAGACTTTAACAGTCGTCCGCAATGCCCCGACTTGTACGCTTAAGGCGTCGTCGTCAATGGCAAGAACCGTTCCTTTTTGGTCAAGCGGCTTGATATAAACCGTGTCGCCGACGATAAGTTTGTTCTTGTTAATGCGGGTGCCAACGAACTTATCAGCGATGATTCCCGTCGCCGAATCGATTTCAGCCTCGCGGAGTTTGTCGCGTGCCTGCTGAATGACTTGTTGCCGACGCTTAACGCCCGCATCGTCGAATTGCTCTTTGAGGGCGGCGATAATCTCTTCAGCCTCGCGCTTAGTCTCGCGAATCATGGCGGCGGACTTGTCCTTTGCCTTGCGGATGATGTCGCCCTTAGTCTTAGCAATCTCGTCGCGCATCTCGGCAATTTTCTTTTCGTGCTTGATGACTTGCTGTTGACGTTCCAAAATCTCGGCGTTGCGTTGTTCAAAGATAATGCGTTGGCTTTCGAGTTCGCTGACGACTTGTTCAAAGCTGGCGTGGTCGGCGGTGATTAGTTGCTTAGCACGCAGAATCAGACTTTGCGGCAGCCCTAAGCGTTGACTGATTGCAAAGGCATTGCTCGCGCCTGGAATGCCGATTAGTAGCCGATACGTCGGGCGCAAGGTCTCGGCGTCGAATTCAACGCTGGCGTTCTCAATGCCGTCCGTCGAGTAAGCAAAGGTCTTCAGCTCTGAATAATGGGTCGTAGCAATGGTCGCCGCTCCGATTTGCAAAAGCCGTTCGAGGATTGACATAGCCAACGCCGCGCCCTCGTCGGGGTCAGTGCCGGCTCCTATCTCGTCGAGTAAAACTAAATCGGTCGGGGTCACGTCGTCTAGGATAGCCACGATTTTTTTCATGTGCGCCGAGAAGGTTGATAGGCTCTGTTCAATCGATTGCTCATCGCCAATATCCGCAAAGATATTCGTGAAGACGCTGATACGTGAGCCGCTCGCCGCTGGAATGTACAAGCCCGCCTGCGTCATCAAGGCAAGCAAGCCTAATGTCTTCATGGAAACGGTTTTGCCGCCGGTGTTCGGTCCAGTAACCAACAGCATAGAAAAGTTTTCGCCGAGCTGAATATCAATCGGAACGACGCTTGCGGGGTCAATCAAAGGGTGCCGCGCCGCCTTTAAGTCGGTGAAGCCCTCAAGCTGTGGTTCGGTGGCGTTTAGGTCGCGGGCAAGGCGGGCTTTAGCGAAAAGCAAATCGACGTCGGCAAGAATCTTTATGTTGCCCGTGAGCGTGTCAAGGTTCTTTCGGACGGCGTCGCTTAGGTTGCGTAGAATCCTCATGACTTCGTGGCGTTCGGCGGCTTCGAGTTCCTTGACGCTGTTATTTAGATTGACGACGCTTAAGGGTTCGATAAAAACTGTGGCACCCGTGGCGGATTGGTCGTGGACGATGCCGGCGACTTGCGCTTTGTACTCTAGCTTGACGGGCAAAACGTATCTATCGCCGCGCATGGTAACGATTGCGTCTTGGAAGAACTTCTGCTTGCTGGTGTCGTGGAGGATATTAAAGATTTCGTTCTTGATTCGGCTTTGGGCACCGCGCAGGTCTCGGCGAATCTTTTGCAGTTCGACGCTTGCGGTATCGCGAACGGCTCCATGCTCATCAATGGCGTTGTCGAGTTGCCGTTCAAGGTTTCCGAGTATCTCAAGTTCAGTGGCGCGAGCTTTTAGTTTTGGGGCGTCGGCGTCGGTCTCCTTGAAGAAGCTTTTAACCTGCCGCATGGTGTACATCGTCGAGAGCACGTCTAGGAGTTCTTCAGCGTCGGCGACACTGCCCAGCTTAATCTTCTGGAAGATCTCCCGAACGTCGCGGAAGCCTCCTAGCGGCGGCGAACTCGTCGCGAATATCTTTACAGCCTCTGTCGTCAGCGAAAGTCTTTCCTTAACCGTGTCGAAGTCGTCAGCCGGTTCCAAACTCAACGCCAGCTCCTTGCCGTAATTGCTCGTCGCGCAATCCCTTAGCCTCGACAGAATCTTATCAAGCTCCAGCGTCTTAAATGAATCCTTCAGCATTGAATCAACCTTCCAAAGTTTTTCTCTGATTGTAAATGACTTCGCTTAAGGCGTCAAATTTACCTTGCAAATTACTGTAAGTAGTGATACACTGCGGGCACGCGGTTGTAGCTCAGCAGGATAGAGCAACTGCCTCCTAAGCAGTAGGTCGGGCGTTCGAATCGCCCCAATCGCACCAATAATCGCGAATCATAAGGAGCAGAGAATATAGATTAGATGATGTAGCTCTTCAAAGTTTGGAAGGGCTTTTATTTTTTATTTATGTGGGGGCGGTCTTTATGTCTAGGGAGAAAATTGTTATGAGTGTTGTGGCGGTCGTGATAGCATTGGCTGTCGGGGCTTATGTGACTTTGGCACCTAAGAATATTTCAGCGTCGAAAAGTCCGAACGTACCATTGCCTGAAGAAATCGTCCAGCAGAATCAGAAAACGGAAGGGCTAGCGGAAATTTATTTGGCGGGCGGCTGCTTTTGGGGCACGGAATTTTTGATGATGAACGTGCCCGGCGTCGAAAGCGTGGAGGTGGGCTACGCTAACGGACCGACGCGCAATCCGACTTATCGCCAGGTCTGCAACGATTCGGGGCACGCGGAGTCGGCGCACATAATCTACAATCCAGACGTCGTCCCGCTTCAAAAGATTTTGGAGATTTACTACATGTCGATTGACCCGACGCTCATCAATCAGCAGGGCAAGGATAAGGGCATTCAATATCGCACGGGTGTTTATTACAGCGACCCAGCCGACGAGAAGACGATTAAAAAATCTTTGGACGATTTGCAGACGGGTTTAATTGATGAAGTCGTCGTCGAGTGTATGCCGATTAAAAATTTCTATCGCGCCGAAGAGGAGCACCAGCAATATCTGATTAAGAACCCGAACGGCTATTGCCATATCTCGCGTTCGTTCATCAATGAGCAGGCCAAAGCTAAGGCGGCGGAGCAATTCGACGACAAAGACTTTTCACGCGGCAGGGTCTACGGCAGACCTAGCAAGGAAGTCCTCGATAACCTTAGCGACCTTCAACGGGACGTGACGCAAAAGGCGGAAACCGAGCCGCCGTTTAAGAACGAATATAAAGACGAATTCCGCGCTGGCATCTATGTCGACGTGACCAACGGGCAACCGCTCTTTGCCTCGACTGATAAATTTGATTCGGCGTGCGGTTGGCCTGCCTTCACTAAGCCGATTGATAAAAGTACTCTCGTTGAACGCAAGGATTATTCTTTCGGCATAGACCGGACTGAAGTCCGAGCTAAGGCAAGCCATGCGCACTTGGGGCACGTCTTCGACGACGGACCAAAGGATAAAGGCGGGCTTCGCTACTGCATTAACAGCGCGTCGCTCCGCTTTATTCCCCGCGAACAAATGCAGGCAGAAGGTTATGGCGATTGGCTTGACATCTTTAATTAAATTCACAGAACTAAATTAATCGTCGAAGTGACAACCGTCCGCGCCGCACGTCATGCCATTAAAACTTTCCTCCATGAGAACTTCGGTTATTGCCCGCTTCAAAATCTCAGGAGGTTGCGCACCCGATAAGCCATACTTCCCGCCGATGACGAAATAGGGCACGCCGTAAATCCAAAGCCGCGCCGCTTGCAATTCATCTTCGCGAACAGCTTCGGCATAACGCTCGCCGCTCAAAACATCTTCGACTTCGTCGCCGCCAAGTTCACACTCGGCGGCTATTTTTTTTAGGTCGGCATGATTGCTAAGCTTAAAGCTTTTAATCTTGACCGTGATATTTTTGTCGCCGACTTCAGCCAAGGCTCTCGACCAAATCTCAATCTTCATGTTGTAACCACCTTCGCGACCCTTTATATCGGCAAAAGATTTTCGCGCAAGAACGCAATTTTTATTGAGCCGCTAAGCAAAAAATAGTTTAGATTGAATCTGAAAAATTTTTGTAGTATATTGTTACGGGCAAATTTTAATAAGGAGAGTGATGCCTGTGCCAATAGATTTTGATTTCCCAGAAAAAGTCCGCGACCTCGTCTCGACGATAGGACCGCTCGACATTTTCGACATAATCCTTGTCGCCATGATTCTTTACAAGTCCTATCAAATGATTCAAGACACTCGCGCCATCACTTTGGTCAAGGGCTTAATGGTCATCGTCTCGCTTACGATAATTTGCGACTGGCTCAATTTGCACGTCATGACTTGGATTTTACAACGATCCTCAAATTGGTTGTTAATCGCCCTGCCGATTTTATTCCAGCCAGAACTGCGCCGAGCCCTAGAACATCTGGGGCAAGGACAATTCCTAAGTCACGGAGCCTCTATGGATAGAAAATTGGCTGATTCGGTCGTTGAAGAAATCGTCAAGACTGCAAAGAAACTTTCCCAGACAAAGACTGGCGCACTAATGGTCATCGAACGCGAGATGAAGTTGAACGACATTAGCGTTACGGGCATTCATATCGACGGAATCATTTCATCGGAATTCTTATTGAACGTCTTCATCGTGAATACGCCCCTGCACGACGGCGCAGCGATTATCCGCGGCAATAGATTAATCTCGGCGGCGTGTGTCTTGCCACTCACAGAAAACACTGGACTTTCAACGGAACTGGGCACCCGTCACAGGGCGGCAATCGGCTTATCCGAACAGTGCGACGCCTTGATTGTGGTCGTCAGCGAAGAGACAGGAACCATTTCCGTTGCCGAGGGCGGACACTTAATGCGCCACTTCGATGAGAAAACTTTAGCCGCTAAGATTCGTCCCGCATTCGTCAAGAAAGAAGAACGGCTCTTTGATAATTTCTTTTCCAAATGGGGGGCGGAGAAATAATGCGTATTGCTTTCACTTTCCTTAACCGTCCTAAATTGATACTTCGATAAAGTACGAGGCTTGAAATAAAGCGGTCTTTGTACTCCAGCGAACTACGCGAAACTCAAGGGATTTTTATAACCGTGCAGACGTAACGCAGACAAAAAAAGCCCCCTCCGATGTGGAAGGTGCTTATCTAATACTCATATGGTCACGACCTTTTAAACAAAGTCCAACGCTCTTCTCATCGTCTAAGTTCATCTGTTCGACTTCTTCAGCAGTCAGAATAATCTGCTCACGCCACCAGCCACGGATAGTCGGTGTCTTGCCAAACCAGATAAGCTCGCCTTGAATCTCGTCGCCGCCTATTTTGCCTGAATAATATTTGCCCGTGCGTTGAATCATTTCAGCCTCCGTAAATGATATTCCCGTCGAATTGTTTGCCACCAATCATAAGCGAATCTGTGTATTGCCATGCATAGCCTTTGAAGTCGTCTTTGGAGTGCCATTGGGCGTTCCAAATTGGGCAACCTAACGACTGCCAATCAATCAATGACGTGAGCCAAGAATACGACGCATAAACACCGGCGTCAAGGGGCGCGATAGTCTCTAAGAACATGTGTTCACAAACGTTTGATTAAAGTGTGGATATGAGAAATTTTGATTAAAGTTTCAGCAGAAGCGGCAGTTAACTCGTAATCCTTGCTGAGTCGGCGGGAGTGATTGAGCCAAGCAAACGTTCGTTCTA